>NZ_JAMYMJ010000003.1:0-273058 GCF_040318435.1 Mesorhizobium sp. M1143
GGTGCCGTGCCCCCCCCCGGGGGGGGTGGGGACGCCCGGCCCGGGGGGGGGGGGGGGGGGTTCTCGTAGGGCGCTCCCCCCACCCCGGCGAGCGGCTGCCGCTGCGCAGCAACCGCTCGCCGACCCTCCCCACAAGGGGGAGGGTGAAGGTTGGCGCTATCCGGCAGGACAGAACAGAGGCGTGAAGGAACTCTCATCCCTGATGATGAGCATTCGTCCAACCGATGCGCAAGCATGCCGGGCTGATCGCTAGCCAGCCAGATAGGTGTCCGCCCAGTTCGACACCGCCCATCGCGGGTTGTTGGCGATGTTGCCCACGGTATCGCGCGCGACGCTGATGAAGCTCCATTCGGCGACGTTGATCAGCGGCAGGTCCGCCGCGACCTGTTTCTGGAATTCCTTGTAGAGGTCGGTGCGCGCTGACGTATCCAGCGTCTCCGAAGCCTTGGCGATCAGCGCGTCGAGCGCGGCGTTCTTGTAGCCGCCCTGGTTGGAGAACGGCACGCCGTCGGGAATGCCGCTCTGCACCAGGATGGTGGTCGAGATCGCCGGGTCGCCGCGGAACACCGGCGGGCCGACGGCGAGGTCGAAGGCGTGGTCGGTGTAGACGGCCTTGATGTGCGCGGCCGAGTCGTTGTTGACGATCACGGCGTCGATGCCGATTGCCGCCAGCGCCTGGCGCAGATAGTCGCCGAACTGCTTGGTCTCGTTGAAATAGGGTGCCGGCAGGAGTTTCAGCGCAAAACGCTTGCCGTCATCGGCGCGCTTGTACCCCGCGTCGTCGAGCAAGGCGTTGGCCTTGGCGACGTCGAATGGATAGATCGGCACGTCGGCAGTGTAGAATTGCGGATCGTTCTTCGGCACCGGGCCGGTGGCGGCAGCGGCATAGCCGAGGAACACCGTCTTGACGACGAAATCCTTGTCGATGGCATGCGCGATCGCCTGGCGCACCTTCACGTCGGCCAGTTCCTTGCGGCGATGGTTGATCTCGACGACGAGTTGATAGGTCAGCCCCTCATAGCCCTTGGAGATGACCTTCAGGCCCGGCACTTTCGAGATGCGGTCGAGGTCGGCCAGTGGCACGGCGGAGAAGGCGGCGAGCTGGATCTCTTCGGCCTCGAGTGCGGCCGCGGCGGACGTGCGGTCCGGCAGCACCTGATAGATGATCTCGTCGAGATAGGGCTCGTCCTTGCCCCAATAGTTCGCATTCCTTGTCAGCTTGTAATATTGGCCGGCCTTGTACTCGCCGAACTTGAACGGGCCGGTGCCGATGGGGGCATTGTTGGCCGGGTTGTCCTCGATCTTGCCGACTTCGTAGATATGTTTCGGCACCACGCTGCTCAGCGCCGGCAAGGCATTGCGTATCAGCTGGAACGGGGTCGGTTTGGCGAATTTGAACACGGCGGTGAGATCGTCGGGGGTGTCGACGCTGGCCAGATCCTTGAACACGGTGCGGCCGAGATTCTGCAGCGGCTTCCATATCTGCAGCGCCGAGAAGGCGACGTCGGCCGAGGTGAACGGCTTGCCGTCATGCCATTTGACGCCATCGCGCAGTTTGAAGGTTACCGAGAGCCCGTCGGCAGCACCTTCCCAGGAGAGCGCCAAGCGGGGCTCGAGCCCGTCCTTGCCGTCGAACGAGGCTTCGGCCAGCGTCTCGACAATCTTGCTGGAGATGAAGAAAACGCCGTTGGAGGCGACGATTGCCGGGTTGAGATTGCGCGGCTCGGAATCGGCGGCGAGCACCAGCCGGCCACCTTTCTTCGGCGTCTGCGCCCAGCTGAATGTGGGCAGGGCGGTGGAGGCCAGCAGCAAAGCTGAGCCGCCAAGCAGCGTGCGTCTAGAAATATCTGACATGACCGAACTCCGTCCTCTCCGCGACCAGATGGGCGCACCCCTCGAAGCTGGCGGCACCCGCCAGCATCCTCGCGGCGATTATGGCCCTTGCCAAGGGTTTCGCCAGAGACGGAATTGGCGCATCCTTGCTTGGCTTTGAAATTTTCGTCCGCTGGACCAGTTTAGAGGTGGCCCTTTTATTCTGATATTCTGGTAGGACCAGATTGCCTTGATATTCAGCAAAGACGACTTGGCGACCGCCCGCTGAAGCAATTTGACCCTATTTCTGGCTGGACCAGAGTGGACAATGATGCAGATTTGACGACAGCCAAGGGAATCGGGCGCAGCGCGGCCGGCGATCCCACGGAAATCAGGGAGAGAACAATGAACATTGCCCCGGGCAAGAATGCCGTCAGCAATATCCCGTTCGACCAGGCAAGGGTCGACCGGCTGATGGAGGAAGCCGGCATCGATGTGCTGCTGGCGACGTCCAAGCACAACACGCAATATCTGCTCGGTGGCTACAAATTCATCTTCTTCGCCGCCATGGATGCGATTGGCCACAGCCGCTATCTGCCTGTCGTCGTCTATGAGAAGGGCGGGCCGGATCATGCCGCCTATATCGGCAACCGCATGGAAGGCGCCGAGCACCAGAACAACCCGTTCTGGACGCCGACGCTGCATGCCGCCTGCTGGGGTACGCTCGACGCCGCCAATCTTGCGGTCGAGCATGTCAGCAAGATCGGCAAGGCAGGCGCCCGCATCGGCATCGAGCCGGCCTTCCTGCCGTCCGATGCCTATGCGCTGATCCGCAAGGCGTTGCCGGACGCGAAGCTGATCGACGCGACCGACATGCTGGAGCGCATGCGCGCCATCAAGACAGACGCCGAGCTGGAGAAGCTGCGCATCGCCTCCGAGCTGATCACCGATTCCATGTTGGCGACTATCCAGTGGGCGCGCGAAGGCACGACCAAGGCCGAGATGATCGAGCAGCTCAGGCGCGAGGAGACCAATCGCGGCGCGCATTTCGAATATTGCCTGCTGACGCTGGGCTCCAGCCACAACCGTGCGGCGTCACCGCAGGCTTGGAAAAAGGGCGAGGTGCTGTCGATCGATTCCGGCGGCAATTATCACGGCTATATCGGCGATCTCTGCCGCATGGGCATTCTGGGCGAACCGGATGCCGAGCTGGAAGATCTGTTGGCTGAGGTCGAGACGGTGCAGCAGGCGGCGTTCTCGAAGGTGAGGGCAGGCACCATCGGCGGCGATATGATTTCGCACGCGGAGGGCGTGCTGAAGGCGTCGAAGGTCGCGCCCTATACGGATTTCTTCGCCCATGGCATGGGCCTGATCACCCATGAAGCGCCGTTCCTGATGACCAACCACCCGGTCACCTATGAAGGCACTTATTCGGCCAAGCCGCTGGAGACGAACATGGTGCTGTCGGTGGAGACGACCATGCTTCACCCGACGCGGGGGTTCATCAAGCTGGAGGATACGCTGGCGGTGACGGATGCGGGGTATGTGATGTTTGGGGATCGGGCACGGGGGTGGAATAGAGGTGGGATAGCCTAGCTCGGCGCTACCCCCTCACCCGGATTGCCATCCGAATTGCGAAGGGCAATTCGGGGCTATCCGACCTCTCCCCGCGGGGAGAGGAGTTTGCGCCGGCGCTGGCTTCTGCCTCTTCTCCCCCTCGGGGAGAAAGTGGCCGCGAAGCGGCCGGATGAAGGGGGCCTTTCGCGATTACTTCCCCGCCGGGATCAACCTGAAATCCGGCAACCCCCGCAGCACCAGTTCGGGTCCGGCCGGCGAATAGACGACGAAGAGCTGCATCGGCCCATCGCCCGTGTTCAGTGTCGAATGGAAACGGCTTTCCGGCACATAGATGGTGCAGCCGGGGCCGACCTTGGCGACGACCGGATTGCCCTCCTCGTCCTCCACCATCTGCTCGCCATTGCCTGAGATGACGAAGATGATCTCTTCCGCGCCGGGATGGTTGTGGCGCGTGTGGCCCTTGCCTGACGGCAGGTCGACGACGCCGCCGGAAAAGCGCGTCGCGCCATTTACTTCCGGCGCGACTGTCAGCGACAGCTTGCCCCAGTCAAAGCCGAAGGCGCTCACGTCCTTCGGGTATACGAACACCTTGCTCTTGTCGGTCATGATCTCATCCCTTCTTTTTCTTCTGGTCGTGCAGCGTGACGGCCTTGAAATCCGCCGTCTGCCTGGCGATCGCGGCTTCAGCCGGCAGCCGTTCCATCGAACTCGCGCCATAAAAGCCATGCAGGCCCTTGCAGCGGTCGAGGATGTAGCGGGCATCATCCGGCATCGAGATCGGCCCGCCATGGCAAAGCAGGATGACATCCTTGCGCACCGAGCGCGCCGCGTTGGCGATGGCGTCGATCTCGACCACGCAGTCGTCGAGCGACTTGGCCGACGTGGCTCCGATCGAGCCGCCGGTCGTCACCCCCATATGGGCAACGACGATGTCGGCGCCGGCTTTTGTCATGGCGCGCGCCTCGTCGGGGTTGAAGACATAGGGCGTGGTCAGAAGATCGAGCTTGTGCGCCTCGGCGATCATGTCGACCTCCAGCCCGAAGCCCATGCCGGTTTCCTCAAAACTCTGGCGCATGCTGCCATCGAACAGGCCGATGGTCGGGAAATTCTGCACGCCGGAAAAGCCCATCGTCTTCAGCTCGGCAAGCAGCAGCGGCATGATGACGAAGGGATCGGTGCCGTTGACACCGGCCAGCACCGGCGTCTTTTTGACCACCGGCAGCACCTCGTAGGCCATTTCCTTGACGATCTCGTTGGCGTTGCCATAGGCGAGCAGGCCGGCAGCCGAGCCGCGCCCGGCCATGCGGTAGCGGCCGGAATTGTAGATGATGATGAGGTCGATGCCGCCGGCTTCCTCGGCCTTGGCCGACAGGCCGGTGCCGGCGCCGCCCCCGACGATGGGCACGCCGTCGGCGATCATCGCCTTGAACTTCTTCAATATGTCTTTGCGCGGTATTGCGGGCATTTGTTGGCTCTCACTATCTGGCGATGTCGAGGAAGGCCGCGGTTGCGGCTTTGGCAAATTCCGGATCGTTGATGTGCAACGGCAGGCGTGTGACGCGGCGCGTGGCGCTCGGCCTGATGGTGCGCTCGATGGCATCGAACAGCACGGCGTCGGCTTCGAGGTCGAAGAAGGCGCCGCCCTCGATGTCGAGTGCCGAGACGCCTTTTTCGGGGATCAGGAAATGCACAGGGCCCTCGCAGCGAGCGAGCCTGGTGCCGATCCACTCGCCTATGCCGCGGCATTCATTCGCCGTGGTGCGCATAAGCGTGACGTTGGGATTGTGCTCGTAGAACAGCCGGCCCCTAAACTTCTCGGGAATGGTCGGCGGCGCCCAGAAATTGACCATGTCCAGCGCGCCGACCGAGCCGACATAGGGCAGCTTGGTGCGGGCGATAGCGCCGAAGCGGTCTTCCGTCGCCGGCAGCACGCCGCCGAACAACAGGTCGCAGACTTCCGTCGTGGTGATGTCGATGACGCCGGCGAGCAGGCCCGAGTCCGCGAGCTTCTCCATCGAGCGGCCGCCGGTTCCGGTGGCGTGGAAGACCATGCAGTCGTAGTTGGCGCGCAGCTGGTCGGCGATGGCGGTCACGCAAGGCGTGGTGACGCCGAACATGGTGAGCCCGAGTGCCGGCTTGCCAGTGGCGACTGGCGCCGGCCTGGCGGCCATGCCGGCGATTGCCTGCGCCGCATTGTGCAGCACGACGCGTGACAGCCGGTTCAGTCCCGCCATATCGGTGACCGATGGCATCATGATGATGTCGGAGACGTCGACATAGGGCGCGGTGTCGCCGGAGGCGAGCGTCGAGACCATGATCTTGGGCAGCCCAAGCGGCAGCGCGCGCATGCCGGCAGTGATGATCGACGTGCCGCCGCCGCCGCCAATGCCGATCACGCCTGATATGTCGTCGCGCGACTGAATGAAACTGGTGAAGGCGGCGCCCATGCCGGCCACTGCCGTGCCGCGATCATCGATGCCGAGCACGCCACTGGCTCCATCCGGATGATGCGCCGCGACCTCGCTGGCCGGGATATCGACCGGCACGGTGGCGCCGCGCGTTCCGATGTCGACACGGGCAACCGAACTGCCGGTGGCGGCAATAGCATCGGCCAGGAAGGCAAGTTCCTCGCCCTTGGTGTCGGCTGTGCCCACCACGTAGATGCGCTTCATCGCGTTTCTCCCGTCACCGGCCGACCGGCGCCGGGCCGCCTGTCGCCCTTTGCCGGCCTTTCGGTGGGCAAAGGTCATTGCAATTTCTTGAGACGCGCGTATCGTATTGACATGGAAGTCTCACGTCAACAAGCCGCTGGGAACGACGACGCCAACGAGGCTGCCGAACGCGGCCCGCGGGCCCGCACAAAACGGCTGATGCTGGAGACGGCGACGCGGCTGATGCAGGCGGGCGTCACCCCGTCTGTCAGCGAAGTCGCGGAGGCGGCGCAAGTGTCGCGCGCCACCGCCTATCGCTATTTCCCAAGCCAGGCAGCCCTGGTGCAGGCGGTGGTCGACGAGGGGCTTGGGCCGATCCTGACCTGGCAATCGACGTCCACCGATGCCGGGCGCCGCGTCGCCGAACTGTTCGACACCGCCATGCCGCGCATCGAGGCTTTCGAGGCAACTTTCAAGGCGGCGCTGAAACTGTCGCTCGACCAATGGGCGCAGCGGCAGGCGGGCACGTTGGACGGCGAACCGCAATTCACGCGCGGACATCGCGTCCAGCTGCTGAAGGACGCCATCGCACCGCTCAAGGGCCGGCTGCCGCCGCGCGAGTTCAAGCGACTGGCACAGGCGCTGTCGATGATGTTCGGCGTCGAAGTGCTGATCGTGCTGAAGGATATATGGGAGCTCGATAGCCGCGGCATGCGGTCGGTCGCGCAATGGGCGGCGGGCGCGCTGGTGCGCACGGCGATGGCGGAATCAACGGCTGAAACCGATGCGGCCCTGCCAGCGGCATCGGCGAAATAGCGCCAATCTGGTTCGACCAGATTTGGATGCCCACTATTGATGTTAACCGGGATGGCAGTGCCGAAACAAGGCTCTCCTATATCAACGAGTAGGAAAATTCAGGGAAAACAGTCGGATACATGAAAAATCCGGTTATACAAGGTCCGGTGGTGATCCAAGAAAGAGCTTGACGGCTATCCAAAATTGGTAATACCAGATCAGGACAGAAAAAGCGGATCAAAAGTGAGAGCTGCGATCCATTTTCCGGCAAAGCGAGGAGGCTTGGAACCGGAAAGGTGCGATCTCGGGAGGAACTACCAGGGCCGGCTTCACCGCCGGCTCGCATGACAAGGTAGAATGCGCACAAGGGAGGAAATCATTATGCGCAAGACAATGACCAGCCTGCTTGCTGGTATCGGCTTAGTACTTGCCTGCGGAACGTCCGTCTACGCGCAGGACAAGGAGCTCACCATCTTTTGGGCGGAATGGGATCCGGCCAATTATCTGCAGGAACTCGGCAACGAGTACGAGAAGGAAACCGGCGTCAAGATCACGGTGGAAACCACGCCCTGGTCCGACTTCCAGACCAAGGCTTTCACCGAGTTCAACGCCCATGGCGACGCCTATGATATGGTCGTCGGCGACTCGCAATGGCTCGGCGCCGGCTCGACCGGCGGCCACTATGTCGACCTGACCGACTTCTTCAACAAGCACAAGCTTGGCGAAGTGATGGCGCCGGCAACGGTGAAATATTACGCCGAGTATCCGGGCGGCAGCAGCAAGTACTGGGCGATCCCGCTCGAAGGCGACGCTGTCGGCTGGTCCTATCGCAAGGACTGGTTCGAGGACCCGAAGGAAAAGGAAGCCTTCAAGGCCAAATACGGCTACGATCTCGACGTGCCGAAGGATTTCAAGGCGCTGCGCGACATCGCGGAGTTCTTCTATCGGCCGGATCAGAAGCGATACGGCATCGCCATCTACACCGACAATTCCTATGACGCGATGGCGATGGGCTTCGAAAACGCGCTGTTCTCCTTCGGCGGCGAACTGGGTGACTACAAGACCTACAAGGTCGACGGTTTCATCAACTCCGACAAGGCAATCGCCGCACTCGACGCCTACAAGGAACTCTACACGTTCACGCCTCCGGGCTGGGCCAAGTCGTTCTTCGTCGAGGACAATCAGGCGATCACCGAAAACCTGGCCGCGATGAGCATGAACTACTTCGCGTTCTTCCCCTCGCTGATCAACGAGGCGTCGAACCCGAACGCCAAGAACACCGGCTTCTTCGCCAATCCTCCAGGCCCGAACGGCGATCAGTTCGCCGCACTCGGCGGTCAGGGCATCTCCATCGTTTCCTACTCCAAGAAGCAGGAAGAGGCGACGAAGTTCCTTGAATGGTTCATCAAGGACGAGACCCAGAAGAAGTGGGCGGCGCTCGGCGGCTACACCTGCAGTGCCGCCGTGCTCAAGTCGGAGGAGTTCCAGAACGCCACGCCGTACAACAAGGCCTTCTACGAGACCATGTTCAAGGTGAAGGACTTCTGGGCGGTGCCGGAATATGCCGAGCTGCTGCAGCAGCTCAACCAGCGCGTCTATCCCTACATGATCGGCGGTGAAGGCACCGCCAAGGAAACGCTGGACGCGCTCGCAGGCGACTGGAACGCGACGTTCAAGAAATACGGCCGCGGCCAATAAGCAGCTTTTCTCGCGGAGGAGGCATCCGTGCCTCCTCCGTTCTTTTTTCCGAAACGGGAGCAGGGTCTTGGCGACCACGATGATCACCACGCTGGACACTTCCTCGCGGGCCGCTGCACGCGGCTTGAGCGACATGTCGATCCGCAACCTCTTCATAATCCCGACGATCCTGTTCCTGATCGTCTTCAACATTTTCCCGCTGATCTATTCGCTGGGCTATTCCTTCACCGATTTCCGCGCGTCGACCAACGCGCCGGCGAATTTCGTCGGGCTGCAGAATTATCGCGACCTGCTCAACGACCCCTATGTCTGGTCCAACTTCGCCATCACCGCGAAGTACGTCATCATCTCGGTCGCGGGTCAGCTGCTCGTCGGCTTCGGCGTGGCCATGCTGCTCAACAGGGATATTCCCCTCAAGGGTCTCATCACAACGCTGCTGCTGCTGCCGATGATGCTGTCGATGGCCGTCGTCGGTCTGTTCTGGAAACTGCTCTATGATCCGTCATGGGGGGTCATCAACTATGCGCTTGGCCTCGGCAATTTCGAGTGGCTGGCCGACCCAAAGATGGCGCTCTATGCGGTTGCGCTGACCGACATCTGGATGTGGTCGCCCTTTGTCATGCTGTTGTCGCTGGCCGGCCTTTCAGCGGTGCCGAAGCATCTCTACGAAGCAGCGGCGATCGACCGCGCCGGACCGTTCTACACCTTCTTCCGCATCACGCTGCCGCTGGTCGCGCCGATCCTGATGATCGCGGTCATCTTCCGCACCATGGAAGCGTTCAAGACCTTCGACCTCGCCTATATCCTGACCAGCCAGCCGACGGCCGAGCTGATCTCTATCCGGCTGTACAAGATGGCGTTCCAGGAATGGCAGACCGGGCGCTCCTGCGCGCTCGCCTACATCGTGCTGATCATGGTGCTGGCCATCACCAACATCTACGTCAAGTACCTCAACAAGGTGAAGGAGCGCTGAGATGGCCGCCGTCCGCACTTCTTCCGAAATCGGCTTCAATCGCGTCGCCATCGTCGCCGTCCTTTTGGTGACGATCATCTTCCTGGCGCCGATCTACTGGATCGCCTCGACGGCGTTCAAGCCGCGCAACCTTGCCACGACCATCCCGCCCACGGTGGTGTTCCAGCCGGAGATTTCGCCCTTCGTCAAGCTGTTCACCAAGCGCTCGCAAATGCGCAACCCGCCGTCGCCGGAAGAGTATGCGGCGGCACCCTGGTGGGAACGTGTCGTCTTCGATGGCGGTGAAAAGATCGTGCGCGACGGCAAGGGCCAGGTGCAATGGTCGGGCTATCCGAGCCGCTTCATGAACTCGCTGATCATTGCCATCACCTCGACGGTGCTGGCTGTCGGCATGGGTACCTTCACCGCCTACGGCTTCTCGCGCTTCAAGGTGAAGGGGGAGGCGGATCTGCTCTTCTTCATCCTGTCGACGCGCATGCTGCCGCCGGTGGTGGTCGCGATCCCGATGTTCCTGATGTACCGGGCCGTCGGCCTCAACGATTCCCATATCGGGCTGATCATCCTTTATACCGCCTTCAACCTGTCCTTTTCGGTGTGGCTGATGAAGGGGTTCATGGACGAGATCCCGAAGGAGTATGAAGAGGCAGCGCTGGTCGACGGCTACACCCGCATGGAAGCCTTCTTCAAGATCGTGCTGCCGGAGGCCGCCACCGGCATCGCCGCGACCGCGGTTTTCTGCTTCATCACGGCGTGGAACGAGTATGCTTTCGCGCTGATCATGACCAACCGCCGCGCCCAGACGGCGCCGCCCTTCATCCCCAGCCAGGTCGGCGCCGGCCTGCCCGACTGGACGGTGATCGCCGCCGGAACCTTCCTGTTCCTGCTGCCGGTCGCAATCTTCACCTTCCTGCTCCGCAACCATTTGCTGCGCGGCATGTCCTTCGGAGCGATCCGCAAATGAGCTTTCGAGCCATCAACCAGAAATATCTCGAACCGGGGTCTCAGGTGCTGATGGTCCTCGGCATCATCGCGCTTTGCCAGCCGTGGAACCTGCTGCTGCACAGCTATGGCGTGACCATCATCCTGATCGGCCTGATCGGCTTCAACATCACCTCGAAGATCGCGCCGGCGGAGAAGGCCGGTACCGGCCAGGTGCGCAATCCGGGAGCAGAGCATTGACCCAGATTGAGCTTCGCGGCGTCCAGAAATTCTTCGGTGCGGTCCAGGTCATCAAGGACCTCAACCTCAAGATCGACGACAACGAGTTCATCGTGCTGCTCGGTCAGTCGGGTTGCGGCAAGACGACGACATTGAGGGCGGTTGCCGGGCTGGAGACGATCGACGGCGGTGACATCCTCATCGACGGCAAGCCGGTGCAACACCTCAAGGCCGCCGACCGCGACATCGCCATGGTGTTCCAGTCGTTCTCGCTCTACCCGCATATGAGCGTCTATGAGAACATTGCTTTTCCCTTGCGCGCGACGCGTAAGAGCAAGGCCGAGATCGATAGCGAGGTGCGCTCGGTCGCCAAGACGCTGCAGATCACGGAACTGCTGGCCAAGAAGCCGTCGGCGCTGTCGGGCGGCGACATGCAGCGTGTGGCCATCGGCCGGGCTCTGGTGCGGCGGCCGAAGGCGATGCTGATGGACGAGCCGATCGGCGCCCTCGACGCCAAGCTGCGCGAAGAGATGCGGGCCGAGATCAAGCGGCTGCACATCAAACAGGGCTCGACCACCATCTATGTCACGCACGACCAGATCGAGGCGATGAGCCTCGCCGACCGCATCGTGATCATGCATGAGGGCGTGCTGCAGCAGGTCGGTTCGCCTGACGAGGTCTATTCGCATCCGGCCAATCTGTTCGTGGCGCAGTTCGTCGGCAGCCCGGTGATGAACGTCGCCGATGCGGCGATCGCCGAGACCGCATCGGCGGCCTCGGTCACCGTCGGTGGCGCTGCCGCCGGCTTCGAATTTCCGCGCACGCTTTTGTCCAAGCTCAACGGCCATGCCGGCGGCCAGCTGGCGCTCGGCATCCGGCCCGAAGGCGTGCTGGTGCGCCATGAAGCAGCGGAGGGTTTCTTGCCGGTCGAGACACAGATCGTCGAGCCGCTCGGCTCGTTCGACATTGTCGATCTCAAGGTCGGCTCCAAGATGCTGCGCGCGCGCACCAAGAGCGGCTTCGTCGGCGGCCCGGGCGAAAAGGTCTTCGCCAGGATCGATCCGACGCAAGCACATTTCTTCGACACGGCAAGCGGCAAGTCGCTTGAGGTGAGGCTCTGATGGCTCATATCCAGCTCAAGAATATTTCCAAGAGCTTCGGCAACCACACCGCACTGACCGGGCTCGATCTCGAGATCGCCGATGGCGAGTTCTTCGTGCTGCTCGGCGAGACCGGCGCCGGCAAGACGACGACGCTGCGCATGATCGCGGGTCTGGAAAAGCCGACCGAGGGTCAGGTGTTCATCAACGGCGTCGACGTCGCCGACTGGGGTGCGGCCGAACGCGACGTGGCGCTGGTGCTTCAGCAATATTCGCTCTATCCGCGCTATACGGTCCGCGAAAATCTCGAATTCCCGCTGAAGCCGAAGATCCGTCGGCTGCCGGATGCCGAGATCAAGGACCGTGTTGCACGAGCGGCCAAGACACTGCGGATCGAGCATCTGCTCGACCGCAAGACCGACCGCCTATCAGGCGGCGAAATGCAGCGCGTCTCTATCGGGCGCGCCATCGTGCGCAAGCCGCGCGTGTTCCTGATGGACGAACCGCTGTCGGCGCTCGACGCCAAACTGCGCGAGGCGCTGCGCACGGAACTGAAGAACCTGCAGATCCAGCTTGGCGCCACCTTCCTGTTCGTCACCCACGACCAGATCGAGGCGATGTCGATGGGCGACAAGGTGGGCGTGCTCAACCATGGCCGCATCATCCAGACCGGCACGCCGCACGAGATCTATAACAATCCGCGCGATACCTATGTGGCCAGCTTCGTCGGCTCGCCGCCGATGAACCTGATCGATGGCAAGCTGGTCAACGGCCGCGCGGTGATGGCGCCGCTGAATTTCGAACTGCCTTTCTCTGGGGGTGCCAAGGCGGGCGGTGCGACCGACGGTCGCCCGCTCGTCTTCGGTATTCGACCTGAGGATGTGTATCTTGAAAGCGGTGCGCCGGTCGAGGCACGCGTCCACGATGTCGAGAACCATGGCGTGGAGAAGATCCTGACTCTGCGGGTCGGCGACACGACGCTGCGCGCCACGGTGCCGGCCAGAACCGATGTCCAGATCGAGCAGCCGGTGCGCTTTGCCTGGAATCAGGACAAGGTGGTGCTGTTCGACAAGGGCAGCGGCGTGAGCTTGCGGCACGCCAGCTAGTTGCGGTCGAACGACGGCGCCGCCTGACTATTTCTGGAAGTAGGTCTCGTAAGGCGTATCGTTGATCAGCAGGATCACGCACTCCGTCTCCGAGAGGCAGGCGTCGTCGTGCATCTCGTTGGCCTTCTGGGTCCAGTAGGATCCCGGCGGCAATTCGACCTTCGTCGCTTCGCCGCCGTCCATTTGCCAATGCGCCCACAGTCCCTTGATGACCACCGCGCGATAGTCGGCGGTGTGCGCATGAACCGGCGCGCGCCAGTTGCCGGAAACTTTCAGCAAGGTGCCCGCCGGGCCTTTGGCCCGGTCACCCCACAACGGGCCAAGGCGATGCGGCTGGTCTGGCACTTCGGCGACATAGGGGATCTTGTCGGCCGGGAGATAGCTGTCCTCGAGGGCAAAGGCGCGAGCGGGAAAGACGCAAGAAACGGCGAGCGCCAGAAACGCGCCGTCTTCGGCGGCCTGGTGGTCGACAATGCCGGTGTGGCCAGCGCCTTCGCCTATTGTGGCGCTGCGACCTTGCTGGCGGCGATCGTTGTGTTCGCGCGCGGCCCTAAGCGCGTCGAATAGCCGATAGCCATCCTTGGCTGAAGCAGCGGGCCCGAGAACTATCAAGGTTTTCGGGGCGTTGCTTTTGTGGTGAGAGGCCACCGTAGGGTCAGACCGCGCGGCCGTCGAAGTCGAAGACCGGCAGGCCGGTGGGATCGAAATCGGCGACGCAGTTGAGGTTGATGTAGGCGCTGCGTTCGCTGCCCTGACTGACATCCTCGGCAAAGGGATGGATGCCGCAGGTGCGGCAGAAGCGATGCGCCATTGCATGATTGCCGAATGTGTAGGTGCCGAGATCGTCGCCCCACGCCAGCACCGTCAGGCTGTCATGCGGGATGGCGGCCAACAGCGCGCCCTTGCGCGAGCAGATCGAACAATTGCACCGCACGGCGCCGGTCAGCTTCGCCTTGAATTCGAACGCAACCTTGCCGCAGTGGCAGCTGCCTTTGTACAGCATCAGTCCCTTCCTATCGCTGGCAGGTGCAAAGGCACGCTGTCCGGGCTATTCCTTCCGCTGACCTAGCAGCCCATATGCCTTAAAGACGCTCCACCTTGACGGAATCCGACATCGACATGCAATCAATCCGCGATCGTCTCGAGATCATCCTGTCACGTCTTGCCAGTTGCGCGGCAGGCGAGAAGGTGTTCACCAAACTCTATGCCGAGGCGGCGCGCGCAGCGGCCGAGGCCACCGATGCGCGCAAGAAGGCCGGCGTATCGCTCGGGCCGCTCGACGGCACCATCGTGTCGATCAAGGATCTGTTCGATGTCGCCGGCGAGCCGACCACGGCCGGGTCGCTGATGCTGAGGGACACCGCGCCCCGTCGGCACGACGCTGCGGTCGTCAGCCGTCTGCGCCAGGCCGGCGCCGTCATCATCGGCAAGACCAACATGACCGAATTCGCCTTCACCGCTATCGGCGACAACATGCACTACGGCACACCGGGCAATGCCGCCGACACCAGCCGCATTCCAGGCGGTTCGTCGTCGGGCGCCGCCGTGTCCGTTGGCGAGGGGACGAGCGACATTTCCATCGGCTCCGACACCGGCGGTTCGGTGCGCATCCCGGCATCGCTGAACGGCGTCGTCGGTTTCAAGCCGACGGCGCGGCGCGTGCCGCTGACTGGTGCCTATCCCCTTTCCGCGACGCTGGATTCGATCGGGCCGCTGGCGCTGAGTGTTGCTGCGTGTGCCCTGGCTGACGCCGCGATGACGGGCGAGCAGATGCCGCAACTGCACCTGCCGTTAGCGCTTGCCGGGCTTCGTGTCGGCATTCCGCGCGGCCTGCTTTTCGAAGACACGGAAACGGAGATTGCCGCCGCGTTCGATCGCAGCCTTGCCGGGATCGAGCAGGCAGGCGCGTGGCTCACGGACATTTCGATCGACGACCTCATTGCCGATCTGCGCCTGGCCACCAAACGCGGCTCGATCGCGGCCATGGAAGGTTCTGAAATCCATGCCGACTGGCTGGCGACGGGCGCATCGGTGCCGGTCGATCCCCATGTCAGCGGGCCGCTGTCGCGGGCGGCGGCCATACCGACGCCGGTTTATATCAGGGCAATGCGTCGTCGCGCGGCACTGTGCATAGCCATGGACGAGCGGTTGGGTTCGGTCGATGTGCTGGCTCTGCCGACCACGCCGGTGACAGCGCCGACTATCGTTTCGATGGCCGAGGATACGGCTCTGCGTGAACGCACTGAAGGTCTGCTGCTGCGCAACACCCAGGTCGCCAACCAGTTCGACCTCTGCGCGATCTCGCTACCGATGCCCGGCATGACGCTGCCGGCCGGGCTGATGCTGGTGGCGCGCAATGGCCATGACCACCATCTGCTGCGCATCGCGGCTGAAATCGAGCGGCTGCTCCGATAGGCAGCGAGCCGTAGGTCGGCAGTCAACGTGCCGCGCAGCGCTTGCGCTCGCTTTTCTTGGAGGAGCGTTCGATTTTGGTAACGACCAGCATCGGCGGATCGTTCGGCTGGCCGCGATGCTGGATCGATCCTCCGACGACGAGTTTTCCAGCATAAAGCTTGTCGGAGAGGTCAGGTGCCGATCTGTCCAGCGGCGGCAATTCCGTAGTGTTGAGCTCCACGCCTTTAACGACATTGCCGGTGGTCAGATCCAGCGCATTGCCTGACGGGCAGGGCGCCATCATGCAGACGATCCCATTGCTGCAATAGACATAATCGCTGCTTTGTGCCGCCGCGAGCGAAGGTAAGGCCACGATCGACGACACTGCCAGAACCAGAGATGCGAAGCGAAAACCGGACATGGTTCACGCGTCCGCCGGGAACCGTCTGCGGTAATGCTCGACCACGTCGGGATTGCGCAGATTGACAGGCAGCCGGTTGGCCAGCACCAGCAAGGTCTCGCCGGCCGCGCCCACGCCCATGCGCATCATCGATTGCTCGGTAATCCCCGCCATATGCGGGGTGACGATAACATTGTCGAAACCGAAATAGGGATGGTTTGCCGGCAGCGGCTGCGTGGCAAAGACGTCGAGTGCGGCGCCGCCGATCCGGTCTTGGCGCAAGGCCTCGATCAGCGCCTCGTCATCGATCACCGGTCCGCGCGAAATGTTGATCAAAAGCGTATCGGGCTTCATGCGGGCAATGCGTTCGCGGCTGATCAAGCCGCGCGTCTCTTCCGTCAGCGGGCAGCAGAGCACGATGATGTCGCTCTGTTCGACCAGCGCATCGATCGACAGGAAGCCGATCCTGTCGGGTGCCGGCTGCATGCTGCGGGTCGTCGCCACGACGTCGAGGCCAAAGCCGTGCGCGGCGATATGGGCGACTGCCTGACCGATGGCGCCGAAGCCGATGATGCCGATGGTCTTGCCGGCAAGCTCGCTGGCATGGCTGGCGTGGTCGCGGCCGGCATTCCAGCCCTTGGCGCGCAAGTCGCGGTCGACCGAACGGAAGCGCCGAAGCAGGGCAAGGGCCGCGAACATCACATATTCAGCGACCGAACGCGCATTGACCGCCGGCACGTTGGCGACCAGCACGCCGGCCGCGGCCGCGGCCTCCATCGGCACCATGTCGAGCCCGGCGCCGTGGCGGACCGCGGCTCTGAGTTTCGTGGCGTTTTCGAACAGCGACGGCGGCAGCGGTGCGCGAACGATGATGACGTCGGCATGCTTCGCCTCGGCGGTCAGCGTTGCCGCATCGAGCGCTGAGGCCACGACGAGTTCACCGGCGCCCGCCAGCATTGCGGAGGCACGCGGATGCAGCGTGTGCGTCGACAGGATTCTGGGCATGGGGCTCTCGTGTTTGTCGCAATTCCCAAGGGAAAGCGCTGCGCGCTTTCCCGGGAAAACCGTTTCACACTTTTCCTGGAATTGCTCTAGGCTTTCTCAAATGCCAGGCTTTGCGCTTGCGCCTCGCGGCCCTCGATGATCCCCTTCCAGTAGCTTTCCGCGCCTTGCAGGTGGGCGCTCATCAGCGCCTGGGCGAGATTGCCGTCGCGACGCAGCAGCGCCTCGTAGATCTGGATATGCTCGGCATGCGAGCGCACTGAGCGCTCGGGATCGTTGAAGTAGATCGGCAGCCGCTGCTCGCCCATCAGGTAATAGACGCTGCAGATATTGTGGAAGACGCCGTTCTTGGTCGCCCGCACGATTTCGAGGTGGAATTCGCGGTCTTCCTTGGCGAGGCCTTCGCCGGCGGCGATGCACTCCTCCGAGGCTTTCAGGATCTCCCGCAGGCGTTCGAAATTCTCTTCGGTGGCACGCGAACAGGCAAGTTCGGCGGCCTTGATCTCGTGGATCTTGCGCAGTTCGACGGTCTCGTAGATCTGCACCGGATCGAGCGGCAGGCCCGCGCGGGCGAAAAGAGCCAAGGCTTCTACACTGGCCTGCCTGGTGTCGACATAGATGCCGGATTTGGCGCGGCGCTCGACGATGCGCATGGCCTCCAGAATGGCCAGCGCCTCGCGGATCTGGCCGCGGCTGACACCGAAATGCTCCGCCAGCTCGCGCTCCGAGGGCGTGCGGCCGCTCTCCTTGTCCGAATGGGCGAACAGATAGGCGGCGAGTTCGGCGAGAAGGTTCTTTTCTTTCATCGTCAACCGCGTTGCGCGTGCGCCTCCAGGAACCGCTCCGAAATGGTGAATCCCAGACCCGGCTTTTCAGGGATCGCTATCATACCGTCCCTTGCTTCGACAGTCTCTTCGATAAGATCGTGGATCATGGGGTTGGCGCCGAGCGAATATTCAACGGTAAAACTGGCAGGCGAGGCCGCACAAACATGCAGGCCGGCGAAAAAGCATGGCGCGCCGGCCCACAGATGCGGGGCAAAGCGCAGATTGAAGGCACTGGCGATGGTGCCGATCTTCATCGCCTCGCTGATACCGCCGCAAAAGGCCGGATCCGGCTGGAAGATGTCGGCGGATTTCAGCACCGCGAGATCGCGGAAGGCGTAGCGCGTCGCTTCGCTTTCGCCGGTGGCGATCGGGATCGAGCCCGAGGCGCGCACCTCGGCCATACCAGCCTTGTCGTCGGCGATAACAGGCTCCTCGAACCAGGCGAGGTCGAGATCGCTGGCCAGGCTGATGAAGCGCTTGGCCTCGGCCACCGTATAGGTGCCGTGCGCGTCGACCATCAACTCGACGTCAGGACCGAGCGCCTGCCGTGCGGCGCGGACGCGGGCGGCGGAAATGTGCGGGGCGCCGTCCATGGCGCCGACGCGCATCTTCAGCGCCTTGAAGCCGCCTTTGGCGATGTAGGATTTGAGCTGCTCGCCGATAGCGTCGGCGGCAGCCCAGCCGCCGGAGGCGTAGGCCGGCATGCGGTCGAGCTTGCGGCCGCCGATGAGCCGCCACACCGGCTGTCCCAACGACTTGCCCAGAATATCCCAGAGCGCGATATCGACGGCGCTGATTGCCGCAATGCTCATGCCGCGCCGCGCCAGTTGCGGCATGGCATGGCCGGCGCGCGCGGCACTGTCATGGCGCACGCCGTTGTAGAGCATCTCCCAGATCATGCCGATGTCGGCGGGGTCGCGGCCGATCAGCTGCTGCCCGACCTCGTGATTCAGCATGTAGACCAGCGCACCATAGCTGCCGGCGCTGCCGGCGGCGTTCTTGCCCTCGCCCCAACCGATCAGCCCGTCGTCAGTCTCAATGCGCAGGATGGCGGCGTCGAACGTCGTCACCTGGCCAAAGTCGCTGCGATGCTGCTTCGCGGCCTCAATCGGCACGCGGACCCACCACGCCTGGACCGTTTTGATGCGCATCCCGATCGGCTACTTGATCAGCGGCAGCAGCGTTTCGGCCGTGATGCGCATCTGGTCGGTGTAGAATTTCTCCGTCAGCACGCTGGAGCCGTGATCCTGGATGAACTTCAGCTGTTCGGGAGAAATGTCGACCGGATTCCGGTCGACCATGTCGGGATAGGGCGCGGCGGGTGTGCGGTCGACGGGCGCGACGAATTCGTTGGTCAGCGCGCCGTCATAGCCGACTTCCTTCAGCGTCTGCACGATCCGTGGCCAATCGATCTGGCCAAGGCCGGCGGCAAAGCGGTTGTTGTCGGCGACGTGGAAGTCGAACAACCGTTTGCCGACCTGACGGATCGCGTCATGGACGTTAAATTCTTCCATATGGATGTGATAGGCGTCGAGGCAGACGCCGCATTCGGGGCTCACCGCATCGGCCAGGGCCAACGCCTGCGCGCCGCGGTTGAACAAATAGGTCTCGAAGCGGTTGAGCGGCTCGACCGCGATCTTGACGCCGACCTTCTTGGCATGGGTGAAGCATTCGCGGGTGGCGTCGACCACCCACTTCCATTCCTCTTCCTCGGTGCCGTCCGGTACCACTTTGCCGACGGTCGCGGGCACCAGCGTTATGATCTCGCCATCAAGTTCGCTGACCATGGTCAGCACGTCCTTGACGTACTGCACCGAGCGTTCGCGCTGGCCCTGGTCCCTGGCGGCAAGGTTGCGTTCGCCCAGCATCAGCGTCACCGACCCCCAGCAGCGGATGCCGTATTCTTTCAGCAGCGCGCGGGTCTCCTTGGTCTTGTATTGCTCGGGCTCGCCGGAAATCTCGATCGACTCGTAGCCGAATTTCTTGATGCGCTTCAGCGTCACCTCCAACGGTTCCGCGCGCATCCAGTTGTGCGTCGAAAGATGCATGGTCTATCCTTCCCAGAATTCGTCTGTGCCAGTTCGCCTGCGACGCGCCCCACAAGGCGCGTCGCGTGTTTCCTCCCCAAGGCGCTCCAGCGTTTTTGCGCAACTGGTTCGACCAATTGGGCCCTAATGGAGGTCTACAGCAATTTTTGTCGCGCGGCAAGAACCGCCGCCATGCGATATCGACATCTGTGTACCGTATTGATTATGCTGGTATATATCGCCAAAAATGGAATGCCCTGGCAGCTTTGCGCGTGAGTCAAATGGCTTGACCCATTTTCAGTATTTGGTAATACCAGAATGCCGATACGAGAATGCACATCACGAGAGACCAAAGAGGCTGGCCCTGCTTTCATCAGACGCTATGCTTGGTCCTTGGAAAAATGAATTGGGAGGATGCCGATGCCGTCGACAATGAAGGGTCCGGGGCTGTTTCTGGCGCAGTTCGCGGGGGATACCGCGCCGTTCAATTCGCTGGCCTCGATCACCAAATGGGCGGCCGGTCTCGGTTACAAGGGCGTGCAGATCCCGACCTGGGATGCACGCCTGTTCGACCTCAAGAAGGCGGCATCTTCCAAGACCTATTGCGACGAGGTGAAAGGCATCTGCGCGGATGCCGGCGTCGAGATCACCGAACTGTCGACGCATCTTCAAGGGCAGCTGGTGGCGGTGCACCCGGCCTATGATGCCCAGTTCGACGGCTTTGCACCGCCTGCGGTGCACAACAACCCCAAGGCCAGGCAGAAATGGGCGGTCGAACAGATGGAGTTCGGCGCCAAGGCCTCGAAGAATCTTGGCCTGAAAACCTCGGTGACGTTTTCCGGCGCTCTGGCCTTCCCGTATCTCTATCCCTGGCCACAGCGGCCGGCCGGGCTGATCGAGGAGGCCTTTGCCGAACTCGGCAAGCGCTGGAAGCCGATCCTCGATGTCTATGACGAGAACGGCGTCGACGTCGGCTATGAGATCCATCCCGGCGAGGACATCTTCGACGGCGCCACCTTCGAAATGTTCCTCGATGCGGTTGGCGGCCACAAGCGCTGCAACATCAACTACGACCCGTCGCATTTCCTTTTGCAGCAGCTCGACTATCTCGAATTCATCGACATCTATCACGAGCGGATCAAGGCCTTCCATGCCAAGGATGCCGAGTTCAATCCGACGGGGCGGCAAGGCGTCTATTCCGGCTACCAGAGCTGGACTAATCGCGCCGGCCGCTTCCGCTCGCTTGGCGACGGGCAGGTCGATTTCGGCGGCATCTTCTCCAAGCTTACCCAGTATGGCTACGATTCCTGGGCGGTGCTCGAGTGGGAGTGTTGCCTCAAGCATCCGGAGGACGGCGCGGCCGAAGGCGCGCCCTTCATCCAGCACCACATTATCCGGGTGACGGAAAAGGCCTTTGATGATTTCGCCGGCGGCACCACCGACAAGAAGATGCTGCGCGCCATGATGGGTATTTGAGACAAGCAGGAGAAAGACATGGTCGGCGCATCGAAGTCGGAAGCGGGAGGCGGCCCGATCCGCTATGGCATGGTCGGCGGCGGCCAAGGCGCCTTCATCGGCGCGGTGCACCGGATCGCGGCGCGCATGGACAATGACTTCGTGCTGGTGGCCGGCGCCCTGTCGGCCAATCCCGAGCGCGCCAAGGCTTCCGCCGCCGAACTCGGTCTCGACCCGGCGCGCAGCTACGCCTCCTATGCCGAGATGGCCAAGGCCGAGGCCACGCGCCCGGACGGCATCGAGGCGGTGGCGATCGTCACCCCCAACAATGTGCACGTGCCGGCGGCCAAAGCGTTTCTCGAGGCCGGCATCCACGTCATCTGCGACAAGCCGCTGGCGACGACTTTGGCCGAGGCCAAGAAGCTCGCGGCCGTGGTTGAAAAGACCGGCAAGGTGTTCGTGCTGACGCACAATTACACTGCCTATCCGATGATCCGGCAGGCGCGCGAGATGGTGGCCAAGGGCCAGCTTGGCGACATCCGCATCGTGCAGTCCGAGTACCCGCAGGACTGGCTGACCGAAGATCTTGCCGCCACCGGCCAGAAGCAGGCGGCGTGGCGCTCTGACCCCAAGCAGGCGGGCGCGGGCGGCGCGCTCGGCGACATCGGCACGCACGCCTACAATCTGGCGCGCTTCGTCTCCGGGCTGGAGCTCGATTCCCTGTCGGCCGATCTCGACGCTTTCGTCCCGGGTAGGCTGCTCGATGACAATGTCAATGTCATGCTGCGCTTCAAGCCGGTCGGCAAGGTGCATCCGGCCAAGGGCATGATTTGGGCGAGCCAGGTGGCGCCGGGCCACGAGAACGGGCTGAAGCTGCGCATCTACGGCTCGAAGGGCGGGCTGGAATGGGTGCAGGCCGATCCGAACTATCTCTGGTACACGCCGTTCGGCCAGCCCAAGCAGTTGCTCACCCGCAACGGCGCCGGCGCGCTGCCGGTTGCGGGACGCGTCAGCCGCGTTCCGTCTGGCCATCCGGAAGGCTATCTCGAAGGCTTCGCCAACATCTACCAGGAGGCGGCGCGGGCGATCCGCGCGGCACGCAAGAAGGGCGGCAAGCCGGGCAAGGACGTGGTGTTCCCGACCATCCAGGACGGCGTCGAAGGTATGGCGTTCATCGAGGCCTGCGTGAAGTCATCGAAGAAGAACGGGACGTGGACGAAACTTTAGGGAGCGCCGGCGCCAAGTCTCTTCTCCCTTCGGGGAGAAGGTGGCCGCGAAGCGGCCGAATGAGGGCGCATGGTGCGAGGTGCGAAAGAAACCAGCGCGCCGTCAAATGGGGAGGGGCTGTCGATGAAAATCGGCATGTGCATGTTTTTGTGGACGACTTCCGTGTCTAAGAAACATGAGGCGTTGCTGCGCGACATCAAGGCGACCGGCTTCGACGGCGTCGAGATACCGATCTTCTCAGGCGCGCCAGAGGACTACAAGAAGCTTGGCGATCTGCTCGACCGCATCGGGTTGGAGCGCACGGCTGTCACGGCGATGGGCGACCCGGCGATGAGTCTGATCTCGCCGGATGCCGCGACCCGCAAGGCCGGCATCGACTACATGAAATGGGCGATCGATTGCGCCCAGGCGCTCGGCGCGAGTACGCTGAGCGGGCCGCTGCATTCGACGCTCGGCGCCTTCTCCGGCAGCGGGCCGACCGCTGCGGAAAAGAAGCGCTCGATCGCGTCGCAGCGCGCCATTGGCGATCATGCCGGCAAGCGGAACGTTACCATCGGGTTGGAGGCGCTCAACCGTTTCGAGTGCTATCTGCTGAACACGATGGCCGATCTGTCCGAGCACGTCGATGCCATCGACCGGCCGCACATCAAGGCGATGTACGACACCTTCCACGCCAATATCGAGGAAGCCGACCCGATCGGCGCCTATACGAAGCACCGCAGGAATGTCGTGCACATCCACATTTCGGAGAACGATCGCGGCGTGCCGGGACGCGGGAACATTCCGTGGAAAGAGACTTTCGCGGCCATCCGCAAGAGCGGCTATGACGACTGGCTGACGATCGAGGCGTTTGGCAGGTCGCTGAAGGATCTGGCGGCGGCGACCAAGGTGTGGCGGGATTTTTCCGAGACGCCGGAGGCAGTTTATCGCGAGGGATACAGGCATATCAGGGATGGGTGGAAGCGGGCGGCTTAGCCGCTCACTTCCCTCATCCACGGGCGCAGCGGACGCGGAGACTCGAGGACCCATGCCGCGACTGTCGCGCGCCGCAGCGGTGCAGGTAGGAGATGCGAATGGACGCCTCTTTTTGCACCGCTGGATTCTAGCGCAGACGTCACCGAATGAATCCTCGGGTCTGCGCCGCGTCGCTTCGCTCCTTGCTCCGCCCATGGATGAGGAAGCGACGGGCCTTTTCGCAAATCGCCGCAGTATGCGATCTGCCTTAACTCGGCACTTTCGCTCTACCAGATTTTTTCGGATGTCTTACCCCACCTCGATCACAGCCTTGATCAACCCCGATTTCTCATGCGCCCAGCGGGCGAGATCGTCCGGCGTGCCGGCCAGCGTGGTGCGGTGGGTGACGAGTTTTGCCAGAGGCACGGCGCCGTTGCGTATCGAGGCGGCGACGTGGTCGAAATCGACTTTCAGCGCGTTGCGGCTGCCGATCAATGTCATTTCGCGCTTGTGGAATTCCGGATCGGAAAAGACGATGTCATCCTTGACGACGCTGACCAGCACGAGCGTGCCGCCATGCGCGACATGGGCGAAGGCCGACTGCACCGAGGCGGTGTTGCCGGTGGCGTCGAAGACGACGTCGAACCCTTCGCCGCCGGTTGCCTCGCGCACCAGTTCGGCTGCCGCTTTTTGTGAACCGTCGAGCGTGGCGAAGCCGAGTTCGCCTTTTGCAAAATCCAGCCGCTCCGTGCTCATGTCGAGCAGGCTGACATCGAGCCCGGCGATGCGGGCAAACAGCGCTGCGCCAAGGCCGATCGGCCCGGCGCCGATGACCAACGTGCGGGCGCCTGGTTCGGCGCGGGCACGCCGCACGGCATGCGCGCCGATGGCGAGGAATTCCACGGCCGCCGCATCGGCCAGCGATAAGCCGTTTGCCGGATAAAGATTCCGTGCCGGCACCAGGATCTGCTCGGCCATGGCGCCGTCGCGATGGACGCCAAGCACTTCGATCCTGACGCAGCAATTCGGCTTGCCGTGCCGGCAGGCGATGCATTTTCCGCAAGCGAGATAGGGATTGATGATGACGGGCTCGCCCACGGCAAGGTCGACATCTTCGCCGGTCTCGACGACGGTGCCCGACACTTCATGGCCCATGATGCGGGGATAGGCAAGGAACGGGTGCTTGCCTTCGAAGATGTGGTAGTCGGTGCCGCAGATGCCGACATGGCTGACGGCGACCAGCGCCCAGCCGGCAGGCGGCGCTCCTGGCGCCGGCCGGTCTTCCAGGACAAGCTCGCCGGGCGAGCGGCAGACAACAGCTTTCATTCGGCAATTCCAGTGTTTCTCAAAAAGGCGCCGGTCCGTTGTTAAGCAGGCCGGCGCAGAAGGTCAGGGAGAATTACTTGCCGCGACGGCGCAGCCCGTCGAAATAGACGATGATTATGATCAGCGCGCCGGTGATGATGCGCTGCCAGAACGAGTTGACGTTGAGCAGATTGGCGCCGTTGTTGATGGTGGCCAGGATGAAGGCGCCGAGCAGTGGGCCATGCACCGAGCCGACGGCGCCGAACAGCGAGGTGCCGCCGATCACCGATGAGGCGATCGCCTGCAACTCCCAACCTTCCGCCTGGGTCGGGTTGCCGATGCCGATGCGCGCCGCCAGCAGCACGCCGACGAAGGCCGCGCATAGGCCCGACAGCGTGTAGGCCATGTAGATGGTGCGCTGGACATTGACGCCCGAGAGGCGCGAGGCCTCGGCATTGGATCCCACAGAGAAGAGATAGCGGCCCCAGCGGCTGTGGTGCAGGAAGATGTAGGCCGGGATACCGACCAGGATCACCATCCAGAACAGATTGGGGATGCCGACAAAGGAACTGCGCGAGAACGCGGTGAAGCTGTCGCTGTTGATGTTGATCGAATTGCCGTTGGTCATCAACAGGCCGATGCCGCGCAACGAGGTCAGCGTCGCCAGCGTGATGATGAAGGGCGGCAGGCCCATCTTGACGATGCCGAAGCCATGGAACAGGCCGATGGCAACGCCGACCAGCAGCGTCACCAGAATGGCGACCCAGATCGGGAAGCCGGCATTGATCATCATGGCGACAATGACGGTGGCGAAGCCGACCACGGCGCCGACCGAGAGGTCGATGCCGCCGGTGATGATGACGAAGGTCTGGCCGACCGCCATGATGGCGATCATCGAGCCCTGCCGCAAAAGATTGGCGATGTTGTTGGAGGACGCGAAGCTCGGCGTCGCCACCGACAGCACGATCCAGAGCAGAACCAGCAACGCCAGAAGCGTCAGCCCGAACAGGACGTTGTAGTTCCGTTTCGGTTTTTCGATCGCGGCGGTTTCGATGCTCATGGTTCCTCCCGTTTCTTCTTGTCTGGACGGCGTTTTCAGCCGATCGCCTGCGTCAGCACGTCTTCATGGCTGGCGGCGCGAAAACCGTGGCTGGCGACCAGTTTGCCGCGCCGGAACACGTGCAGCGTATCGGCGAGCTCGTAAACCTCGGGCAGATAGGACGAGATCAGGATGATGCCGGCGCCCTTGGACAACAGTTCCCCGAACAGGCGGTAGATCTCGGCCTTGGTGCCGACATCGACGCCGACGGTCGGCTCGTCGAAGATGAACAGCTTGGCGCCATGCGCCAGCCATTTGCCGATGACGATCTTCTGCTGGTTGCCGCCGGACAGGCTGGAGGCCAGGGCGCCGCGCGTCGGCGTTTTGATGCGGAGGCCGGCGATCTGGCGATCGGCCTCGGCCTTTTCCTTCGCACCGGAGATCAGCATGTTGCTGGAGATGCGCTTGTAGATCGGCAGGTTGAGGTTGAGGCCGACCGGCAGGTTCAGGCACAGGCCCTGGTCGCGGCGGCTTTCCGGCGCCAGCGCCATGCCGAGCTTGATCGCGTCGTGCTCGGAATTGATGTGGACCGGCTTGCCTTGCCAAAGGACCTGTCCGGCCGACTTCTTGTGGCGGCCATAGAGCGTGGTGACGAACTCGCTCCGCCCGGCGCCGATCAGGCCATAGAGCCCGACGATCTCGCCGGCGCGCACCGTCATCGAGACGTCTTCGAAACCCTTGCCCGACAGGTTTTTCGCTTCAACGATCACGGCACCGGGGGTGAAATGCTCCTTATGGTAGACTTGCTCGATCGAGCGGTTGATCATCATCTTGACCAGCTCGGCGTCATTGGTCTCGGCAATGTTGCGGGTGCCGACCAGCGTGCCGTCGCGCAGCACCGAGACGCGATCGGCGAGTTCGAACACCTCTTCCATGCGATGGCTGATGTAGATGATGGTGACGCCTTCGCCCTTGAGCCTGCGGATCAGCGTGAACAGCTGGTCGGCTTCCTTGCGGGTGAGATAGGCGGTCGGCTCGTCGAAGATCAGGAATTTGGTGCCGCGCACGGTGGCGCGGGCGGCGGCGATCAGCTGCTGCTGGCCGATGGTGAGGTCACCCAGCATGACATGCGCCGGCAGGTCGAAGCCGAGACCGTCGATGATCTTCTGCGCTTCCTTGACCATGGCGCGCTGCTGCAGGATGCCGAAGCGCGAATTCTCCTCGCCGAGGAACATGTTGGCGGCGACGGTGAGATGGCGACAGAGCACGACCTCCTGATGCACGGCGTTGATGCCCAGCGCCATTGCCTCGTGCGGGGTTGCCAGCGCTGCCGGCTTGCCCTCCCAGATGACATCGCCGGAGGTGCGCGGCATGACGCCGGTCAGAAGCTTGATCAAGGTGGATTTGCCGGCGCCGTTCTCGCCGACGATGGCGTGGATCTCACCTGCCTTGAAGGCAAGGTGAACGGGCTTCAGCGCATGCGTGCCGGGATAGCGCTTTTCCAGCCCGTGCAGTTCGAGGATCGTCCTGCCGGGCGCTAGCGTTGGGGCCGGGTGCAGTTCCTGCGCCATGGGCGTCATGACAATCCTCCCAGATTGGCCTTACGATTGGCACGTCGCGATGCAGTCAAGCCGCATCGTCGAGGTGATTCAAGCCGGTGGATATTCAAGCTTGTATCCGGTGTTTCCGGGGCGCGAGGCCCCGGAAAGGATTTTTGGTCGACGGGCTCAGAGCTTCGGGTTGAGCAGGGCGTCGATCTTGGGGTCTTTCATGTTTGCCTTGGTCACCAGGTTGGCGCCTGTGTCGACATTGGCCTCGACCTTCTCGCCCTTCGAGGCGGCGAGCGCGGTCTTGATGCCGTCATAGCCCATCCGGTACGGATCCTGGACGACGAGCGCGGAAATGACGCCGTCATTGAGGAACTTGATCAGCTTCTCGTCGCTGTCGAAGCCGACCAGCGCCAGCTTGCCGCCAAGGTTGTTCTCGGCGACTGCCTGACCGACGCCCTGCGCCATGATCAGGTTGGACGCGAAGATGCCCTTGAGGTTCGGGTTGGCGGTGATCAGGTCGGTGGCGATGTTGAGACCGGTCGTTGCCTGGCCGTCGGCATATTTGTCGGCGACGAGCTTCAGCCCCGGATATTTCGCGGCCAGCTGCTCGGTGAAGCCCTGCTTGCGCTGCTCCAGCGAACCGGCGCCCGGCGCGTTGGTGATCAGCGCGACGTCGCCCTCGATCTTGCCGCCATTGGCTCCGCCGATGGCTGCTGCAAGACCGTCAGCGGCGACGCGACCGCCCTGCACATTGTCGGTGGTCAGGAACGAGGTGAACGCCTTGGAGTCGGCGCCGGAGTCGATGCCGATGACCTTGACCTTGCTGGCCGCTTCATCGATGGGCTTGCCGAGCGCCTTGAATTCGGTCGGCGCGATGACGATCGCGGCCGGGTTGCCGGCGACGGCATTCTCGAGGATCGAAACCTGGCCGTTGACGTCGGTTTCAGCCTGGGCGCCGAGTTCGGGTACGTTGACGCCGAGATCCTTGCCGGCCTTGCGGGCGCCGGCCAGGACGATCTGCCAGTAGAAGGACGTGGTGTCCTTGACGATGATCGGAATGGTCACGTCCGCCGCCGAAGCCGGCGCCGTCTGCAGCGTGCCGGCAAGCATCGAGGCGGCAGCAAGTGCCATCAGTGAGCGGCGGTTGAGAATGCTGGTCACGAATTTCATTAGGAATCCTCCCTAGATCGCCCGGTGAAGGTTGCGGAAGCTCCATTTGGATAGGCGCGGCCCAAAAGGAACTTTATCAATAAAAAACAGTTGCCGCTTTTTGATAGTGCATCGGTCCGGCCGACGCAAGCGGTGTTTCATATCGGCCTGCGCATGGCTCGGCGGGGAAATCTCCCTGCCGATCCTCAGTGCCACGTCCAGACGCTCCCGATCCTCCTTAATCATCATGGAATATTAATTCCACCGTCGAGTCAATATGGAATATTCATTCCTTCTTGAGAGCCGTGATCGTGGCGTTTCGTCAGCCGAGCTCCTGAACGATGGTGTAGGGAGTGTAGCGGGCGAATTCCGCTTGCGGCACCTGGACGTTGAACAGGTCGAGGTTGCGCGTCAGGTTGGCGGGCTTGGCCGTTCCGGTCAGCACGCTGGCCACGACAGGCTCCTGCAGCGGAAACTGCAATGCAGCCGCCGCCAGCGGATATCCGCCCTCATCAGCGATTTTCTCCATCGCCCCAACACGCTCGAGTATGTCCTGCGTCGCCGGCAGATAATCGAAATGCGCGCCGTGCACCGGCCCGGTCGCCAGGATGCCGGAGTTGAAAACGCCGCCGATGATGAGCGAAGTCTGTCGCTCACGACACAGCGGCAGCAACTCGGCTTCAGCCGAGCGGTCGAGCAGCGAATAGCGGCTGGCCAGCAGGATGCAGTCGAGCGGCGCTTCGCACAGCACGTCGAGGCAGATCTGCACCTCGTTGACGCCGAGCCCATAGGCGGAAATCACGCCGGACGTTTTAAGCTCTTCCAGCGCCTTCAAGCCGCCGTCGATCAGCTGGCGAAAGTGCAGCTTCGTCTTCTCGACGCCATGTGTGTAGGTGCCGATGTCGTGCACAAACAGGATGTCTATCCGGTTCAGCCCGAGCCGGGCATAGGAGAACTCGACCGAGCGCATGATGCCGTCATAGGAGTAGTCGTAGTCGAGCGCGAAGGGCAGCGGGTCGACATAGGAATGATCGGGAACCTGGTCTTCCGGCACCGGGCGGAACAACCGTCCGACCTTGGTCGACAGCACATAGGAATCCCGCGGCTTGTAGCGCAGGAAATCGCCGGTCCGCCGTTCCGACAGGCCGAAGCCATAGAAGGGCGCGGTGTCGAAATAGCGCAGGCCGGCATCCCAGGCTGTCTGCAGCGTCTCCATCGCCGCTTCGCGCGGACACGCCCGGTAGAGCCCGCCGATCGCCGCCCCGCCGAAGCTTATCTCGGTTACCTCGAGCGCAGTCGTGCCGATGCGGCGTTTGTCCATCCACAGCCTCCCCTTGTGAGCCGTCTTTGCAGCCCGCTTTTTTCGTCGGTGGTTAGAGCGTCGCGCCGAGGTGCCACGGCACGAACTCGTTGTCGCCGTAGCCGAACGCCTCGCTCTTGGTCTTGCGGCCCGATGCCGTCTCGACGATGAGTTCGAAGAGTTCCCGGCCCATGCCGGCGATGGTCTTCTCACCCGAAGCGATGACGCCGCAATTGACGTCCATGTCCTCTTCCATCTGGTGGTACATGGTCGAGTTGGTGGCGACCTTGATCGACGGCGTGGGCCGGCAGCCGAAGCAGGAGCCGCGGCCGGTGGTGAAGACGATGATGTTGGCGCCGCCCGCCACCTGACCGGTCGCCGAGACCGGGTCGTAACCGGGCGTGTCCATGAACACCAGGCCACTGCCGGTGACCTTTTCGGCATAACCGAAGACGCCGTTGAGCGGAGTCTGGCCGCCTTTGGCCACGGCGCCCAGCGACTTTTCCAGGATGGTGGTCAGACCGCCGCGCTTGTTGCCGGGCGAGGGGTTGTTGTCGATCGAGGCGCCGTGCTTGGCGACATGGTCCTCCCACCATTTGACGAAACCGTCGAGCTTCTTGGCGATCTCCGGCGTTGCCGCGCGATAGGCGAGCAGATGTTCGGCGCCATAGATCTCCGTCGTCTCCGACAGGATGCCGATGCCGCCGACGCCGGCCAGGATGTCGACCGCCGCTCCCAGCGCGGGATTGGCGGTGATGCCCGACATGCCGTCGGAACCGCCGCATTGCAGGCCGACGACGATCTCCGAGACCGGGATCGGCTCGCGCTGATACTGGCCGACTTCCTCGGCGATTTCGGCGAGCACGCCCATCGCCTTTGCGACCGATTTGCGCGAACCGCCGGCGTCCTGGATGTTGAAATGGCGTTTTCCCGCCGCCGCACCCTTCTGGCCGTAAAGGGTGAGCTGGTTGACCTCGCAGCCGAGGCCGACCATCAACGCGCCGCCGAAATTCGGATGGCGGGTGTAACCGGCGAGCGTGCGGTGCAGTACCATCATGCCGTCGCCGGTGCCGCTCATGCCGCAGCCCTGGCCATGGACGATCGGGACGAAGCCGTCGATCCCCGGATATTTCGGCAGCAGCACGCGGTTGGCCTCGTCGGCGATGGCGTGGCAGACGGTGGCCGAGCAATTGACGCTGGCGATGATGCCGATGAAGTTGCGGGTGCCGGCACGGCCATCGGCGCGACGATAGCCCATGAATGTCCGGGCGCGGTCAGCTTCGGTGGCATGCTCCGCTTCGCTCGGCGGCACCACCGGCAGACGGCCGGACTCGAAGACCAGATTGTGCGAATGGACGTGGTCGCCGGGCGCGATGTCCTGGGTGGCGCGGCCGATGGCCTGGGCATACTTGACCACCGCCTCGCCGGCGGCGATAGGCTTGATCGCCACCTTGTGGCCGGGCTCGATCAAGGCCGTGGCGAGGGCGCCGCCGGGCAGAGGGGTGCCGATCTCGATGCGGCCATTGGCGACCGCGACATTGTCGGCGGGGGACAGAAGAATGCTGTTCGAGGCGTTCACGGGCAGTTTCCTGGGTCTGTTCCTGGGGATGCGCGGATTGACACGCGTCTGTTTACATATAATGTCTTTTATCGTGAAAAAACATTTGTGCGTCAATTGTTTTTTCAGGAGGAGACCATGCGTCCGATGGACGCTTGGCTTGTGGGGACGGCGTCTTACACGCAGAGCGTTTTGCTTTGCCGGGTGAGCGCCAGGACATATGTGATATCGCGCTTCAAGCCAGCCACAGCAAGCGCCGGCGCGCAACGGGGCAGGGATGTCGAAGAGCAACAACGTCTACAAGGACGCTTACAACAGGGGTCTGCGGCTGCTCGATGAGACGCAGAGCCTGCCGTCGGAGCCGGAGCTGGGCACTTTGCTTGGCGTCAGCCGTACCACCGTGCGCACCATTCTGGCGCGCATGGAAGAGACCGGGCTGATCGCGTGGAACAAACGCAGCAAGACAGTGCTCAGGACGCCGAAGCCGGATGATTTCTTCCCCGAGGAGGAGACAGACACACTGGCCCAGATCATCGAGCGGTCGTTTATGCGCAGGTTGCTGGCCGGCGGTGCAGAGGCCGGCATGCAGATCAACGAGCTCGAACTGGCGCGCGAGATCGGCGTCGGGACCACCAGCGTGCGCGAGTTCCTGATCCGCTTCTCCCGCTTCGGCCTGATCGAGAAGCGGCGCAACAGCCACTGGGTGCTGAAAGGATTTACCCGTGCCTTTGCGCTCGAACTCACTGAAATCCGCGAGATGTTCGAGATACGCTCGGCGGCGGCCTTTGCCGCCTTGCCCGGGGATAGTCCGGTCTGGGCGGATCTCGACCGGCTGGAAGACGAGCACCGGCTTCTGGCCAGCGAAATCGCCATCCGCTTCAACGAATTCTCGGAGCTAGACGAGCGCTTCCACCGGCTGATCCACCGGGCGTCGCACAACCGCTTCATCGTCGATTTCTACGACGTCATCGCCATGATCTTTCACTACCACTACCAGTGGAACAAGGCGCAGGAGCGCGAGCGCAACGAAGTCGCGGTGAGCGAGCATCTCGCCTACATCGCGGCGCTGAAATCGCGCGATCTCGGCAAGGTCGACGCCGCCTGCCGCAAGCATCTGAAGTCGGCACGCCACACGCTGTTGACGTCGATCCCGGAAATCGGTCGGATTGCTTCTTAACGCGCCGCGTTGCCGCAGCGATGATTTGGCGATTTTCCGGCCGCGTGACGCATGCTAGGTATCCGCCGTTGCTGCGTGAAGAGGCAGATCCTTGAACTTCGGGCGTAAGAGATGGAGCATGATGGCCGCGTTTGTCGCGACCTGTGTGCTGCTGCTCCAGTCGACGCTCGGCGTGTTTGCCTTCGGCATTGCGCCGGATGCCTCGCAACTCGACGCTTTCGGCAATGTCATCTGCAGCCATGAGGGAGCGGTCAAGCTTCCCGGCGGCGATCCGCACCAGCAGCATATGCCGGCGTGCTGCATGCTCGGCTGCAGCATGGCCTCCGTCGCCTATGCGCCGCCGGCAGGCGTCGGCCTGGCGCCGGTCAGCCAGTCCTTGGAAACAGTCGCTTTTGCCCCGCCGGCAGTCAGGTATCCCGTCGTCACGCGCGAGCGCTCTCCGGCCAATCCGCGCGCGCCGCCGCTTGCGGGCTGAAAACCGCCGCTCGCTTTGCGTAACCTGCGCAGGCGATAATCATCCAATGACAAACACGTTCGCAGCCCGACAACGGCGCGACCTCATATTCATGGAGCCTACCCATGTCCCGTTTTCGTCATGCCGGCGCGTTGCACCGCAGCACCCGTTTATTCAGCACTATCGAGCAGCGTCTCGGCAGCGCCCTGTTCGCCTTTGCACTGTTGTTCGTCGGCTCCCATTCCGTCCTTGCGCATGAATTCAAGGCCGGTGACATCGAGATCGAGCATCCCTGGTCGCGCGCCACGCCGGCCGGCGCCAAGGTTGCCGGCGGCTATTTCACCATCGTCAACAAGGGCAGCGCGCCAGACCGGCTGCTATCGATTTCCTCCGACATTTCGGGCAAGGCCGAACTGCATGAAATGGGGGTGAAGGATGGCGTCATGACCATGCGCCCGGTCAGTGGTGGCCTGGATATCCCGGCGGGCGGCAAGGTCACGCTGGGTCCCGGCGCCTATCACGTGATGTTCATGGATCTGAAGCAGCCCCCTAAAGAAGGCCAGATGTTTGCCGCTACGCTGACTTTCGAGAGGGCCGGAACCGTGACCGTCGAGTTTGCCGTGCAAGCCATAGGCAGCGCGCCACCCCTGGAAGACAACGACTGACCAATTATTACCAATCAATTTTTTCGAGAGGGACCCATCATGAACAAGCATCATTTGCCGGCCGCTGCATTCCTCGTCCTGGGGACAAGTGCCGCCTTCGCCCATATCACGCTCGAAACACAGGAGGTTGCGGTCGGTTCGACCTACAAGGCCGTGCTGCGCGTGCCGCATGGCTGCGAAGGCAAGGCGACGATTGCCGTGCGCGTGCAGATCCCGGAAGGGGTGATCGGGGTGAAGCCGATGCCCAAGCCCGGCTGGACGCTGCAGGTCAAGAAAGGCAAGTACGAGAAATCCTACCAGCTCTATGGCGAAGCGGTGACCTCGGGCGTCAAGGAAGTCGACTGGAGCGGCGGCAGCCTGCCGGATGAATTTTATGACGAGTTCGTCTTCCGCGGCACGTTGGCCGCCGATCTGCCGGCCGGGCAAAAACTCTATTTTCCGGTGGTGCAGGAATGCGATGGCGCCACCACGCGTTGGATAGAGATTCCGGCGGCTGGTCAGGATGAGGATGCGCTGGAAGATCCGGCGCCCGGCCTCAACCTGCTGCCGAAGAAATGATGCATTGGCGGCGCGCTGCTTCGAAGCGGCGCGCCACTGTTTTGGTGGATGGCATGAACGTGGCCTGTTTTCAGCGGATAGAACGGACAGCCGGCAGGTGCTTCGGCCTGCTGGCCGCGATCCTGCTGCTTGCCGTCCTTGCCACGCCAAACCAGGCCTTTGCCCATGCGGCGCTGATCAAGGCCGAGCCTGCCGACGGCGCGGTTCTGGAGCGAGCGCCGACGCAATTTTCGCTGACCTTCAGCGAGCCTGTGTCGCCGCTGGTGCTGACCTTGGTGCGGCCCGACGGTACGCCTGTCGCTTTGACCTCGTTTCGGTTGAGCGACCAAACGGTTGAGATCGACAATCCACAAAAGCTCGGGCCGGGCACCCATGTCTTGAGCTGGCGGGTGATTTCCGCTGATGGCCATCCGGTCGGCGGCTCGGTGCTGTTTTCCGTTGGCGCGCCAAGTGCGGCGCCGGCGGTGGGGGAAGCTGTCGATATAGATTTGCGGTCAGCGATCTGGACCGGCAAGGTTCTTCTCTACATCGGGCTTTTCCTCGGCATTGGCGGCGCCTTCGCGCTGACATGGCTGGCGCAAGGCCAGCGCTCAGGCCAGCGCTTCGTCATTGCCGCCATCCTGTGCGGGCTGGTCGCAGCACCCCTGTCGCTCGGGTTCCAGGGGCTGGACGCGCTGGGCGCGCCACTCGCCCGGCTGGCGCAACCGGTGGTCTGGCGGACGGCGCTTGGCACCAGCTTCGGCTGGACGGTGCTGATTTCGCTGGCGGCGCTCGGGCTTGGCCTGCTGTCGTTGGTCGGATCGCGTGCTGGCGCCAGGCCGTTGGCGCTCGCCGGGCTGGCCGGTGTGGGTGCAGCCCTTGCCGCCAGCGGCCATGCCAGTGCAGCCGAACCGCAATGGCTGACGCGGCCTATGGTGTTCCTGCATGGCGCCGGCATCGCTTTCTGGGCTGGAGCATTGCTGCCGCTCGGCCTGGCGTTGAGCAGCCAATCGGTGGAAACCGGGGCGTTCCTGCGGCGGTTTTCGCGCGCGATCATGCCCGTGGTGGTAGTGCTTGCCGCCGCCGGTGTGGTGCTCGCCATCATCCAGGTGCAGACACCGGCGGCACTGGTCAACACCGCCTATGGCCGGCTGCTGCTGATCAAGCTGGCGCTGCTGGTGTTTCTGTTCACGCTGGCGGCGGTCAATCGATGGCGGCTCACCGCCTTGGCCGAGGCCGGAGCGACGGAAGTGCGGCGACGGCTTAGCCGCTCGATCTCAGTCGAAATGCTGATCGTGCTCCTGATCTTCGGCGTTGCCGCCGGCTGGCGCTTCACGCCGCCGCCACGGGCCCTGGCAATCGCCGCGGCACAACCGACGTCGACCCATATCCACACTATGAAGGCGATGGCCGACATCGACATCACGCCCGGCCATACCGGGGAGGTCACCGCCTCCATCGTCATCATGGATGGCGATTTCGGCCCGCTCGACGCCAAGGAAGTGACGCTGGTGCTGTCCACGCCCGATTCGGGGATCGAGCCGATCAAGCGTCCGGCGACCAAGCCAGGCGACGGCACCTGGCGGGTCGATAATCTCGTCATTCCGATTCCAGGCCGCTGGACGGCGCGGCTCGATGTTCTGGTTTCGGATTTCGAAGTGATAAAGATCGAAGCGCCGATCGATATCCGCGCCGAGTGATATTCAGCCCGCCCGCGAAGGACGCTCAGCCGAGTTCCTGGGCTAACCCGATGAGATGCCCTTCCGGCCCGCGGATGTAGCAGAGCCGATACACGTCCTCGTAACGGACGACTTCACCGACCAGCTGCGCGCCACGCTTGCGGAGCCTTTCAAGCGTGTCGTCGATGTCGTCCACGGTAAACATGACGCGCAGGTAGCCCAAGGCATTGACCGGGGCGTTGCGGTGATCGGCAACGACAGGCGGCGTGAGGAAGCGGGAGAGCTCGAGCCGGCCATGACCGTCCGGTGTGCGCATCATGGCAATCTCGACGTGCTGATCGCCGAGCCCGGTGACACGTCCGGCCCACTCGCCTTCGATCGTCGCCCGCCCTTCCAGTTCGAGGCCGAGCTCGCGAAAGAAAGCAACTGTCTCGTCGAGGTCCTCGACGACGATTCCGACATTGTCCATCCGTTTGACTGCCATATGTCCAACCTATCGCCATATGTTCGATCGGCAAGGCGTCGCCTGGTCACCAACTGACCCTTCCTGACTCGGTCTGACACAACGCAGACGCAACACAATTCGGCGAGGCGGTTGACGTGGCGCGAAAGGCCCGTCAATCATCTCGCCGAAAAGTGGGCATCCCGAAAAACGCGGCCTCAACAAAATCCGAAAGCAGGGAAGAAACGATGGAAAAAGCCGAAATAGGCCTGATCGGCCTTGGCACAATGGGCTCCAACCTCGCGCTCAACATTGCCGAGCACGGGCACCGCATCGCCGTCTTCAACCGCACCAAGGCGCGCACCGATGCCTTCCTCGAAGGCGCCGGTTCGCTCAGGGACATGGTGGTGCCCTGCTACAGCCTGGAGGAACTGGCAGCTGCGATCAAGCCGCCACGCCCGGTCATCATCATGGTGCTGGCCGGCAAGCCGGTCGACGAACAGATCGAAGCGCTGCGCGGCGTGTTGTCTGACAACGATATCGTCATCGATGCCGGCAACGCCAATTTCCGCGATACGATGCGGCGCTTTTCGGAACTGTCGGGCTCAGGTCTCACCTTCATCGGCATGGGCGTATCCGGCGGCGAGGAAGGCGCGCGCCATGGACCGTCGATCATGGTCGGCGGCACCGAAGACTCCTGGAAGCGCGTCGAACGCGTGCTGACCGCGATCTCGGCCAAGTTCAAGGATGAACCGTGCGCTGCCTGGCTTGGCACAGACGGCGCCGGGCATTTCGTGAAAACCATCCACAACGGCATCGAATATGCCGACATGCAGATGATCGCCGAGATCTACGGCATCCTGCGTGACGGTCTCGGCATGGGGCCGAAGGAGATCGGCAAGGTCTTCGAGGACTGGAACAAGGGCCGGCTCGATTCGTATCTGATCGAGATCACCGCCAAGGTGCTGGCCGCCGACGATGCAAAGACCGGCAAGCCGGTGGTCGACATCATCCTCGACCGTGCCGGCCAGAAGGGCACCGGCAAATGGTCTGTCATCGAGGCGCAGCAGCTCGGCATTCCGGCGACGGCCATCGAGGCGGCGGTGGCGGCCCGCGTGCTGTCCTCGATCAAGGATGAGCGGCAGGCGGCCGAAAAAGCCTATGGCAATATCGGCGTCACCAAGATCTCCGGCGACAAGGCGGCACTTCTGAAAGACATGGAGCTGGCGCTGCTCGCCGGCAAGATCGCCGCCTATGCACAAGGTTTCGCGGTGATGAGCGCCGCCTCGAAGGAGTTCAACTGGAACTTGCCGATGCCGACCATCGCCAAGATCTGGCGTGCCGGCTGTATTATCCGCTCGCAGATGCTCGACACCATGGCGGAAGCCTTCGGCTCGGGCGGCGCGTCCACCAACCTTTTGATGGCGCCGGCTTTCACCACCATGATGCAGGAGGCGCATCCGTCGCTCCGGCGCATCGTCGCAAGAGCGTCGGAGGCCGGTTCGCCCGTGCCGGCGCTGGCGTCGGCGCTTGCCTATTTCGACAGCTACCGCCAGGGCCGCGGCACCTCGAACCTGATCCAGGCGCAGCGCGATTTCTTCGGCGCGCATGGTTTCGAGCGCATCGGCGAGCAGGGGGCTTTCCATGGCCCATGGGGCAGCGGCGCTGCCGGCTAGGGTCAGGTGAGGCGGCCTCTCAGGTCGTGCCAGTCAGCCCTGATACGCGACGACGTCGCCTGGCTTGACCACAGTCTGCAAAGAGCCAGGTGCCGCGCCGCCTATCCAGCCCAGCACGGCGCGGGCAAGCTCGGTGCCGGCGAGGCGGAAGTCTTCGTTGACGATCAGCAACTCCCGGCGGAACAGATGCAGCAGTTCCGACGATTGCTTGGACACGACATCGACGTCGCGGCCGAGTTTCAGGCCGGCATCCTCGATGCCGGCGACGATGGCCAGCGTTGCTGCGGCGGCGCTGCTGACGAAACCGTCCGGCCTGACGTCGCGGCGCATCAACTGCGCGGTCCGCGTCCTGATCTGATCGATCGACTGGTCGATCGAAACAGCGTTGAACGGCACTTCGCTGGCGTCGACCTCGCTCAGTGCGTCGGCAAAGCCATTGACCGTGTGGTCGTAATAGGTGAGCCCGACCGGCGGCGCTACCAGCGCCAGCCGGCGCCGGCCGACGCTGGCCAGATGGCGCACCGCTTCGGCGGCGAAGGCGTAATTGTCGAAGTCGTGATAGGGGTGGACAAGCCCCATATCGGTGCGGCCATGTGTGGCAAAGGGTATGCCACGCTCCAGCATGTAGCGGGCGCGCGGATCGTTGGGCTGCGTGCGTGAGATGATGACGCCATCGGCCGAGCCGGACTCGACCAGATACTTTACCGGGTCCAGCGGATCCTGCGAGCGCGAGTAGGGCGTGACGATCAGGTGATAGGGTGTGTCGGCAATGACCTCCGAGACGCCGTAGATGATGTCCGAGACAAAGCTCATGATCTCGCGCTCGGTATTGAGCACGAGGCTGATAACATTGGTCTTGCCAGTCCGCAGGCGCACGCCGGCGCGGTTCGGCCGGTAGCCGATCTGCCTGGCGACGAGTTGAACCCGCCGCCTGGTCTCGGCGCCGATCTCGGGTGCATCCTTGAGCGCGCGCGAGACGGTGGTGACGCCGAGCCCGGTCATGAAGGCAAGCGTTTTCAGCGTCGGCCGCTCATGCGCCGACGCCTCGTCGTCCTTCTCCGTATGGTCCCTGTCCATTCGTCCCGCCCCGTCAGGCGCATAGCAGCCGCCGGACCAGCCGACAATCGCTTCGATGACGATGTGGCACGGTTCTTCGCCGTCAGGCCTCAATATACTGAAACGTTACAGATTTCCAATATCGCAGCGCGTGGGTCTCTCAAGCCATGGTTTTGGCAGGGTTTTGGCGGCCAGAAACGTTGCGCGACAATCAGGTTCGAGACGGTTTTCTTGCGCTGCAGCATGATTTTGCAGCGCAGCACCCGGTTTTGCGCGGAGTTTGCCGGTTTGCACGCAACGAATTTGTTCGCGCCTCGAAAAAACATTCGAGCGCGTTTATCTCAGGGGTTGCACGCACCGCATAATTGCCGTATCGAAAATCTGTAACGTTTCAGATTCTGGGAGGAACCGAAATGCGCTATAGACTTTTGACCGCTGCCCTTGCCGCGACGGCCGCGCTTCAGCTTGCCGGCCCGGCGGCCGCCACCGACCTGGAAGTCACCCATTGGTGGACGTCGGGCGGCGAGGCGGCGGCGGTTGCGGAATTCGCCAAGGCCTTTGACGCGACCGGCAATCACTGGGTCGACGGCGCCATTGCCGGATCCGGCGGCACGGCACGGCCGATCATGATCAGCCGCATCACCGGCGGCGATCCGATGGGCGCCACCCAGTTCAATCACGGCCGGCAGGCCGAAGAACTGGTGCAGGCCGGCCTGATGCGCGACCTCACCGATGTCGCCACCAAGGGCAAGTGGACGGAAATCGTGCGGCCGAAGAGCCTGCTCGACAGTTGCACCATAGACGGCAAGATCTACTGCGTGCCGGTCAATATCCACTCCTGGCAGTGGTTGTGGCTGTCGAACGAAGCCTTCGAGAAGGCCGGCGTGCCGCTGCCGAAGGACTGGAATGAATTCGTGGCGGCAGCGCCCGCCCTGGAAAAGGCGGGCATCATCCCGCTCGCTGTCGGCGGACAAGCCTGGCAATCTTCCGGCGCCTTCGATGTGCTGCTGGCGGCGGTCGGCGGCACCGATGCATTCCTCAAGGTCTACAAGGACAAGGACGCCAAGTTCGCCGCTGGGCCCGAGATCGCCAAGGTCTTCAAGGCCGCCGACGATGCCCGCAAGATGGCGAAGAACACCAATGTGCAGGACTGGAACCAGGCGACCAATCTGGTCATCACCGGCAAGGCCGGCGGCCAGATCATGGGTGACTGGGCGCAAGGCGAGTTCCAGGTTGCCGGCAAGGTCGCCGGCAAGGACTATGCCTGCCTGCCGGGCCTCGGTCTGAACGAAGTTATCGCCACCGGCGGCGACGCCTTCTATTTCCCGCTGCTCAAGGATGCCGACAAGTCCAAGGCGCAGGAGGTGTTGGCAGAGACGCTGCTCGACCCTAAGACTCAGGTCGCCTTCAATCTCAAGAAGGGCTCGCTGCCGGTGCGCGGTGACGTCGATCTCAATGCGGCGAACGACTGCATGAAGAAGGGTCTGGCCATCCTCGCCAAGGGCGCCGTCATCCCGTGGACGGACCAACTGCTTTCGCAGGATACCCAGAAGCAGAAGGAAGATCTCTTCGCCGAATTCTTCGCCAAGCCGGACCTGACCATCGAAGACGCGCAGAAGCGCTTCGCCGACCTCATCGCTTCGGCAGACTGACGTTGGAGGCAATACACCTCGCTCCCGGCCTTGCGAAAGCAGGGCCGGGATCGCACCGCCCTTACCCAGCCGGCTGACGAGATGAGCAAGAGCGAACGCCCCAACCCGCTGTTCCGCAACATCAATGCGAAGGTCGCCTCGATCCCGATGATCCTCACCGCGTCGGTGGTTTTCGTCGGCGGCACCGTCTGGACGGTGTTCTATTCCTTTACCAATTCGAAGCTGCTGCCACGGCTGAATTTCGCCGGGCTCGACCAGTATTACCGGCTTTGGGCGACGCCGCGCTGGCTGATCTCGATCGAGAACCTTTTGATCTACGGCGCGATCTCGCTGGTGTTCTCACTGGTCATCGGCTTCCTGCTTGCAGCGCTTCTCGACCAGAAGATCCGTTTCGAGGACACGTTCCGCACCATCTTCCTCTATCCGTTCGCGCTTTCCTTCATCGTCACCGGCCTGGTCTGGCAGTGGCTGCTCAATCCGGATTTCGGCATCCAGCATGTGGTGCGGGACCTCGGCTGGACGAGCTTCAACTTCGACCCGCTCTACAATTCCAGCATCGTCATCTACGGCATTTCGATTGCGGCGCTGTGGCAAGGCACCGGGCTCATCATGTGCTTGATGCTGGCCGGCCTGCGCGGCATCGACGAGGACATCTGGAAGGCGGCGCGGGTAGACGGGATCCCGATGTGGAAGACCTATCTGTTCATCGTCATCCCGATGATGCGGCCGGTTTTCATCACCACGCTGGTCATCATCGCGTCGGGCATCGTCAAGGTCTACGACCTCGTTGTCGCCCAGACCAGCGGCGGCCCCGGAATCGCCTCCGAAGTGCCGGCCAAATATGTCTATGACTACATGTTCTTCGCACAGAATCTTGGCCAGGGCTTTGCCGCCTCGACCATGATGCTGCTCTCGGTGGTGATCGTCGTCGTGCCGTGGGCCTACCTTGAATTTGGAGGCAGGAAGCGTGGCTGACCCGGCCGTCCCTTTGCCCGCCAGCGCGGGTGCCGCCGAGCGCGAAGCCTCCGGGCCGCGCGGGCCGAAGCCGCGGCATGTCTTCTCGCGCCGCAATATCTTCCTCTATGGCACGCTGATCGTTGTGGCGGTCTACTATCTGCTGCCGCTCTACGTGATGGTCGTAACCTCGCTCAAGGGCATGCCCGAGATACGGATGGGCAATATCTTCTCGCCGCCGCTCGAAATCACGTTCGAACCGTGGGTGAAGGCGTGGGCGACCGCCTGCACCGGCCTCAATTGCGACGGGCTTTCGCGCGGCTTCTGGAATTCGGTGCGCATCACTGTGCCGTCAGTGCTGCTGTCGATCGCGATCGCCTCGGTGAACGGCTATGCGCTGGCCAACTGGCGCTTCAAGGGCGCCGACACATTCTTCGTCATCCTGATCGTCGGCGCCTTCATCCCCTATCAGGTGATGATCTATCCGATCGTCATCATCCTGCGCGAGATCGGCCTCTACGGCAGCCTCAGCGGCCTGGTGATCGTCCATTCCATCTTCGGCATGCCGATCCTCACGCTTTTGTTCCGCAACTATTTTGCCTCGATGCCGGAAGAGCTGTTCAGGGCGGCACGGGTCGACGGCGCCGGCTTCTGGGGCATCTTCCTGCGGATCATGGCGCCGATGTCGCTGCCGATCTTCGTCGTCGCCATCATCCTGCAGGTGACCGGCATATGGAACGACTTCCTGTTCGGCGTCGTCTACACCCGCCCCGACACCTATCCGATGACGGTGCAGCTCAACAACATCGTCAATTCGGTGCAAGGCGTGAAGGAGTACAACGTCAACATGGCCGCCACCATCCTGACCGGGCTCGTGCCGCTCATCGTCTACTTCATTTCCGGCAAGCTTTTCGTGCGCGGCATCGCCGCCGGTGCGGTGAAAGGGTGATGGCGATGACGGCAGCCAACGGCACCAGCGTTTCGATCCAGGACCTGTCCCTGAATTTCGGCTCGGTATCGGTGCTGCAGACCCTCAATCTCGAGGTCGCAGAGGGCGAGTTCATCGTGCTGCTCGGTCCCTCGGGCTGCGGCAAGTCGACCTTGCTCAACTGCATCGCCGGGCTGCTCGATATTTCCGAAGGCCGCATCTTCATCAAGGGCAAGAACGTCACCTGGGAAGAGCCCAAGGATCGCGGCATCGGCATGGTATTCCAGTCCTATGCACTTTATCCGCAAATGACGGTGGAGAAGAACCTGTCGTTCGGCCTGCGCGTTGCCGGCGTGCCCAGGGACGAGATCGCCAAGCGCATCGCCCGCGCCGCCGAGATCCTGCAGATCGAGCCGCTTTTGCAGCGCAAGCCCGCGGCCTTGTCCGGCGGCCAACGCCAGCGCGTGGCGATCGGGCGGGCGCTGGTGCGCGACGTCGACGTCTTCCTGTTCGACGAGCCACTATCCAATCTCGACGCCAAGCTGCGCTCGGAACTGCGCGTCGAAATCAAGCTTCTGCATCGCAAGCTGCAGAACACCATGATCTACGTCACCCACGACCAGATCGAGGCGATGACGCTGGCCGACCGTATCGCGGTCATGCGCGGCGGCGTCATCCAGCAGCTTGACGCGCCGCAGACGATCTATAACCGGCCGGTCAACCGGTTTGTCGCCGGCTTCCTCGGCTCGCCGGCGATGAATTTCCTCGAAGGGGAGCTGGAGGCCAGTGCTGCTCCAGTGTTCAGGACCGACCGTGTTTCGGTGCCGCTCGATCGCTATACCTTTGACGGCACGGAGCGCCCGGCCGGCGCTTGCGTGCTGGGCATCCGGCCTGAACATATCGCTTTCGGTGACGCGGCTAAGTCGATGCCGTTTTCCGCCGGCGGTTCGGTCGAGATCGTGGAGCCGATGGGTTCCGACACGCTGGTGTGGACGAAGCTTGCCGGCCGCAACCTCTCCTTCCGCGTCGAGGCGGAACGGACGCTGCGCAGCGGCGATCCGATCCAGTTCGGTTTCGATCCGGCGCGCGCCTCGCTGTTCGACGCTGCGACCGGCAATCGCCTGTGACCCTCTAGAATCATCCGCAAACCATCCTCCCAAGAACGATCCCCCTAAAACGATCTCGCGAAAACGATCCCCCGAAAACATCCCCAAGCCTTAACCACCCAAGAAACGGACAGAGACGATGAACTGGTCATTCCAACTCTACAGCGCCCGCAATTTCCAGCCGTGGGACGGCATCCTGAAAATGCTTGGTAAGCTCGGCTACAAGGAAGTCGAAGGTTTCGGCGGCGTCTATGACGACCCCAAGGCGTTCCGCGCCGAACTCGACAAGAACGGGCTTTCGATGCCGACCGGACATTTCTCGATCGATGCGCTGGAGAATGATTTCGACGGCGTACGCAAAACAGCCGACGCACTCGGCATCACGCTCGTCATCTGTCCCTATCTGCTGGCCGAGCAGCGGCCGGCCGACGCTGCCGGCTGGCGCGGCTTTGGCGAGCGTCTGGCCAAGGTCGGCGAGACCGCAAAAAAAGCCGGCTACGGCTTTGCCTGGCACAACCATGATTTCGAGTTCAAGACACTCGCCGACGGCTCGGTGCCGCAGGATCACATCCTGTCGGCTGCGCCCGACATCGGCTGGGAGATGGACGTCGCCTGGGTAATCCGCGGCGGCGTTGATCCGCTGCCGTGGATCGAAAAGCACGGCAAGCGCATCAGCGCCGTCCATGTCAAGGACATGGCCAAGTCAGGCGAAGGCCTTGACGAGGACGGCTGGGCGGATGTCGGCCACGGCACCATCGACTGGGCCGGCCTGATCAAGACACTTCAGGCGAAGAGCGCGGCCAAATATTACGTCATGGAACAGGACAACCCCAACGACATCGAGCGCTTCGCCAGCCGCTCGCTCGCATCCGTCAAGGCTTACTAGGAGCAATCATCATGGCAAAGAAACTGGGTATCGGCGTCATCGGCTGCGGCAACATCTCGAAAGCGTATTTCTCGCTGGCGCCTCTGTTTCGCGGCATCGAGATGCGCGCCTGCGCCGACATCAACATGGACGCGGCCAAGGCACGGGCGAAGGAGTTCAAGCTGCGCGCCGAGACCGTCGAAGAACTGCTCAAGGATGACGAGATCGACATCATCGTCAACCTCACCATCCCGGCGGTGCACTACGGGGTGTCGAAGCAGATCCTCGATGCCAGCAAGCACGTCTATTCGGAAAAGCCGTTCGTGCTGTCGGTCAAGGAAGGCCTCGACCTCAAGAGCCGGGCCGAGAAGAAAGGGCTGCGCATCGGTTCGGCTCCGGACACTTTCCTCGGCGGCGCGCACCAGCTGGTGCGCAACCTCATCGACACCGGCGCGCTCGGCAAGATCACCAGCGGCACCTGTCATGTGATGGGCCACGGCATGGAGCACTGGCACCCCAATCCCGATTTCTTCTTCCAGCCGGGCGCCGGGCCGGTGCTCGACATCGGGCCTTACTACATCACCAACCTGATCCAGCTGATCGGGCCGGTGAAGCAGGTGGCGGCCTTCGCGACGACGCCTGCCAAGGAACGCACGATCTCGTCGAAACCGCGCGCGGGCGAGAAAATCCCGGTCAACACGCCGACGACGATCCACGGCCTGCTGGAGTTCGAGAACGGCGCCGTGATCACGCTTAACACCAGCTGGGACGTCTGGGCGCATGGTCATGCGCCGATGGAACTCTATGGCGAAACGGGCACGGTGTTCGTGCCGGATCCGAATTTCTTCGGTGGCGACGTGCGCATAACCGAGGCGGCAAAACCGGTGAAGAAACTGCCGAAATGGCAGCATCCGTTCGGCGTGCCCAACGAAATGCACGGCCAGGGCATGATGGCCAACTACCGCACAGCAGGCCTTGCCGACATGGCGCTGGCGATCGCCGAGGGCCGGCCGCATCGTTGCTCGATGGAGCTCGCGCTGCATGCCGTCGACGTCATGACCGGCCTGTTGCGGTCGGGCGAGACCGGCAAGTTCGTCGCCATGCAGACCAGCTGCGAGCGGCCGGCTGCACTCGGCGTCAAGGACGCAAAAGGACTGTTGGCGAAGCAGAAATGAGGTAGAAGGGTGTCGGCGCGCGCGCGCCGACGCCCATACAATCCAGGATCTGTACCCATGCGCTGGCAGCCGGCTGAACACCGCTATGAGAAAATGCTCTACAACAGATGTGGGCGATCCGGCCTGAAACTGCCGGCGATCTCGCTCGGCCTGTGGCACAATTTCGGCAACGACACGCCGCACAAGACCAAGCAGGCGATCGCGCGCAAGGCCTTCGATCTCGGCATCACCCATTTCGATCTCGCCAACAATTACGGTCCGCCGCCGGGCTCGGCCGAGATCGCCTTCGGCGAGATATTGCGCACCGACTTCGCCGGCTATCGGGACGAGCTGATCATCTCGACCAAGGCGGGCTATGAGATGTGGGCAGGGCCTTATGGCGAATGGGGCAGCCGCAAATATGTGCTGGCGAGCCTCGACCAGAGCCTGAAGCGGATGGGGCTCGACTATGTCGACATCTTCTATTCGCACCGCTTCGATCCGGATACGCCGCTTGAGGAAACGATGGGCGCTCTCGACCATGCGGTGCGTTCCGGCAAGGCGCTCTATGCCGGCATTTCGTCCTACAATTCGCAGCGCACGCGCGAGGCGGCCGACATATTGAAGCAGCTCGGCACGCCTTGCATCATCCATCAGCCGAGCTATTCGATGCTCAACCGCTGGGTCGAAGAGGACGGACTGCTCGATACGCTGGAAGGGCTCGGTGTCGGATCGATCGTGTTCTCGCCGCTGGCGCAAGGCATGCTGACCGACAAATATCTCGGCGGCATCCCCGAGGGCAGCCGCGCCAGCCAAGGCAAGTCGTTGCGGCCCGCCTTCATCAACGACAAGACAATCGCCAACATCCAGGCGCTGAACGCGATCGCCGGCAAGCGTGGCCAGACGCTGGCGCAGATGGCGCTGGCCTGGGTGCTGCGCAAGGGCCGGGTGACCTCGGCGCTGATCGGCGCCAGCCGGCCTGAACAGGTCGAGGACTGCGTCGGCGCGCTCAAGGTGCTCGACTTCAGCGATGCCGAGCTCGCCGAAATCGACACTTACGCACGCGAGTCCGACATCAATCTGTGGGCGGCTTCGGCGGAGCGCAAGGGACCGCCACGGAAGTAAGCGGAACAGCCGGCACCGGACATGAATCAAAACGGCGGGAAAGATCCCGCCGTTTTGCGCTTATCAAGCTTCGGGCTCGTTCAGGGCTTCTTGGCCGTGCCGAGACCGGCCTTGGGCGCCGCCGCGGCTGCCGGAGCCGGGGTCTTCATCTTGGCTTCGATCCAACCCGTATAGTTGGCCAATCGCGTGTAGATGCCATAGGCATTCTTGTGGCCGCAAGCGGCGGTGCCGTCGGACGGACCTTCGCCCCAGGAGACGACGCCGACCTGGACCGGACCGTTGGCGCCGGTCATGAACAGCGGACCGCCGCTGTCGCCGTTGCAGGCGTCGCGTTCGCCGCTGTCGGTGCCGGCGCAGATCATGTTCTTGGTCAGCGGATCCGACATATCGGCGGCGATCGCATTGGCGGCGGCATCGATGCCCTTTTCCGAATAACGCATCCGATGCGAGAGATCGCCAAGTGCCGCCTTCAGGTCATGCGCATAGATCGACTTGATGCCGCTGTTGCAGGCAGCGCTCGGCTCGAGATCGAGATCGGCCACCATCAGCGCGGTCGGGAAGGTGCCGTCCTGCATCTTGCCCCAGCCGATGACCGTGGTCTTGCCGCTGTCTGGCGTCGGCTCATTGGTGATCTTGATGACCGGCGCATCGGCGGGCTCCGCCAGCCGGAGCAGGCCGAGATCATTGTCCAGCGTCTGTTCGCTGTAGCCCTCGTTGACGATGACCTCGACCACCTTGTAGCGCTTGCCTTCGGTAAGATCGGTGGCGCCGGTCAGCACGGTCACCGTGTCGGGCGAAATCGGCCGGCCCTTGTCGTTGAGGCAGTGCGCCGCCGTCAGCACCCATTGCGGAGCAATCAGGCTGCCGCCGCAGAATTGCGCGTTCGGCTGCGAGGCCGGGCTGGGGTCCAGCCGGGCGCTGGTCAGCAGCGCCACCTGGAACGGATAGGCCCCTTTGTCGGCTTCCTTGCCGCCATAGACGCGGTCGGCCCCGTCGGGATTCTCGGCCTTGGCCTTGTCCCGGGATTCGGCGACGCGCTGCATCGGCGAGACCGCCGCTTCCGGCCTGGCAGCGTCGTCGGCTGCATAGAGCGCGTTGACGGCGGGGAAAGCGGCCGCGATGCCCAGCAGCGATGCAGCGGCAAGCGGCCTGAACCGATGGATAATGTTCACCTTGAAACCCTCCTGAGATGAAAAATGCCGAGCCATGCCGCCATGACGCATAACCAACAGAAGCGGTACCGGTACCTCGATCGCCTTCTGCCAGAACGAACGACATCCGCGCGGTCATAAAACCGAAATACGACTTTTGCTAATCGTGCCCCATCGGGCAGAGCCCACCCAAACCCTATAGCCCCCCACGGGCTACGTGGAAGCGATTTGTCATTGCCAATGTTGGATTATTTTAGGCAGTATATCGACGCGGGTGCGTTTGGCGGAGGGCTTTAACGAGGCCGCCCGGACCGATGATCCGATACGGGCGGGTAACCAAACTAATTTTTTAACTCCACCACGATCTCGACAATATTTCTGTATTTTGCTCCACTCCTTGCTGACTTTTGGGAGAGTCTCACCATGACGAAACTGACAAGCACTATCATTGCGTCCGCACTGCTATCCACCGCACTGTGGACGATGCCTGCCTTCGCCGCCGATCCCGGCTCAGCGAATGCCGGCAATGGCGAAAGCATGCGCGATCTCGGAACGGGCGACTACCAGCCCGGCCGTGCAAAGCCGATCGCGCCGCCGAAACTGACCGAAGATGAAGCCAGCCGGGCAGCGCCGCTGACCGACGAGGGCACGGCGGTGAAATCCTATGGCATCGTCGGACGTTCCGCCGATGGCAAGGACATCAAGATCGATGCAGGCGAGACGCTGAAGGACCTTGTCATCAAGGAATTGAACGCGCCCGCCAACACACCGAACGCCGACAAGACCGGATTGACGGGCGGCGACGAAGCCGGCCGCCAGGTGTTCGGGGCCGACGATCGCGAGCAGATCAAGAACACCAAGACCTACCCGTTCACCGCGATCGGGTATATCGAAGGCAAAGCCAAGAGCGGTTATGGCAGCTGCTCGGGAACCCTGATCGGTCCGCGCACGGTGCTCACCGCCGCGCATTGCCTCTACAGCAATGAAGACAAGGCTTGGCTCGACGACGTCATCTTCGTGCCGTCGCTCAACGGCAACACCGCCGACGATGCACCGTTTGGCGCTTTCAGCTATGAGAGCGTCTACATCCTGCAGGGCTTCATCGACAATTATCAGGGTTACTACGGCTCGGTCATTCCGTGGGACCTCGGCATCATCACGCTGAAGCAGGATGTCGGCACCAATCTCGGCTGGCTGGGTTATGCCAACTATGAGAACCTCGGCGATTTCACCGCCAACATCGTTGGCTACCCCGGCGACAAGCCGATGGGTACGATGTGGAAGGCGACCTGCGAAGTGAAAGCCGAAAACATCGGCGCGGAGTATTTCCAGTACGACTGCGACACCTATCCGGGGTCGAGCGGCAGCTCGGTCTACGCCTATGACAATGGCGCCAAGCAGCGCGTCGTCACCGGCGTGAACGTGGCCGAAAGCCCCAACGCCAACACAGCGGTGCGCCTGAACGCTGCCAACGTGGCGTGGATCAACAGCCTGTACAAATAAGGCTGAATGATCTTTCGCCGGCAAACAGCGGCGATAACCAGCACTACCAAACCGGCGGCGGGACGTTCCCGCCGCCGGTTTTTTTGTATCGAAACACCTCTCTTGCACTGTGTTACAGCGGTGCTTACGCTAGGCGATCCAAGGGGTTGGGTAAGATGGCGCGGGCAAGAATGATCTTCGGGGTCAAAGCGATGGCGGCTGCATCCATGCTGGCCGCACTGACATGCTTTTCCGCTATGGCCGATCAAGGCGGTGCCACACCCGATGGCGCCTGGGCCGAGCGGGTGCAAATCCTCTATAAAAGCGAAACACGTTCGGTGCTGCGCAAGAATGTACGGGTCTGGGATTCCCACCCGGAATTGGGTCTTGATTTCACCTGGGAGCCGGCAGCCGGCGTGTCGCCGGACCGCACCGTCGCAGCCGACGGCACCGTCAACGGCAAGGGCAGGCTGGTCTGGCGCGTACGCGGCTCGGCGAGCTATGACCCCAAGACGATCTATTCCAGCTATTTCGGCGAGATCAGGAATGGCCGCCCCGAAGGACAAGGCCGGCTGGAGCTGCGTTCGGGCGAGATTCTCGACGGCCGTTGGGTCGCCGGCCAGCTCGACGGCCATGCGATCCATGTCGATGCCGACGGCAATCGCTATGAAGGGCAATTCAGGGCCGGTGTGCCGAATGGCGAGGGCAGGCTGGAGACGAAGACAGGCGAGATATTCGTCGGCTCTTTTGCCGATGGGCTGAAGGACGGCAAGGGCCGCACCCGGTTGCCCGGCGGCACCGTCTACTGGTCGCAATGGGCGATGGGCAAGGAGGTCGGCGGTACGCGCCCCGACGTGCTGGCCGATGCCAGAGTGGGCGGGTTGCTCAAGGCGCAGACCGGCGGCGGTTCCGCCGACAAGGTCGAGATCGGCATTGCCGTCGACCAGCGCATGACGCAGCAGGCCGACATGCAGTACCAGCATCTGGTGCGCGACGAAGACATCGCGATCTATCCGGTGTCGGACCAGTACAATGATGCCTGGAACGGCACCGGAGAGATTCGTACCGGCAATGTCTATGAAGGCATGGACTGGGAGACGGCGCCGGCCTTCGCCGAAGTCGACCTCAAGACCACCGACCGGTCGAGGGTCAAGATCGACAGCCTGGAAATGAAGGTGGCCGCGAGCGAGGCCTACCGCAAGCCGATGCTGTCGATCAGCGAGCACTATGGCTGCGTCGGCTTCCGCCCCGACTTCTCGATCGTCAACAATGGCTGGGGCGACGTGAAAGACATGAAGATGTCGATCCAGTTCACCAGGACCGACGAGGAGGACAACGCGACCGGCGAGCCGAGCCGCACGTTCACGAGGGACATCGGCACTTTCGGCGATGGCGTCGACGTCTCGATCAAGAACGTGCTGACTGAAGCCGGCGTCGACACAACCACGCTCGAGACCGAGCGCTTCACCTGCCCGTCAATGGACAGCCTGGATGTCTGCCGCGCCCAGGTGGCCAACAAGGTCAAGTTCGGCGACGTTGCCGATTACATCAGCGGCAGCGTCGAGAAAATGAGCGTGACCGGGATTGGCAAGCTCGATTATTCCTGGGCGGACGATCAGGGCGCTGTCTACCAGCAGAGCGAGCCGTTTCGCGTCATCGTCTCGCTGGTCAGCATCGAGGTCCCAGAATCGCTCGCCGAATGCGGCGATGGCGGCGGCGCCTCGCCCGAAGCGCTGCGTTACCAGAACATCGAATTTCCGATCGGCAAGACCGATTACAGCATCCCCATGCCGGTGCGCGGCAACAAGAATCTCAGCGCCTACACGGCACGGCTGAAAATGTGGTCGTCAATGTCGTCGATCCATCGCTTCAGCATCGCCGCCCATTTCGCCGATGGCAGCACACGCGAGAGCAAGCCGGCCACGTTCTTCTATTTCAGGCCGAAGCAGTCGCTGTTCGAAACCAGCACCAAGCCGGCGGTCTGCTATCTGCCGGAAGATCTGCAAGGCTGTTGAGGTCCTGTCACGTCCTTTCGGGAATCGCGTCATTTCGAGCCCATCTCGAAAAAATTGGGCAGCGGGATCAGCCGGGCAAAGATCGTGCCCTGGCTGAACACCCTGAGTTCCAGCATCGACCCGGACGATCGTTCGGCCTTCTGGTCGAACAGGAAATTGCCGAGCGAATAGATCTCCGCAACATCGCCGCCGCCGAGCGGCAGGATCGCCTCGCTCGATACATGTGGATGACCGCCGACGATTGCCGTGACACCGCGCAGCCGCATCTGGTCGGCAAGCATCTCCTCGCGCGGCGACGGCTCCGTCTTGTACTCGCGGCCCCAATGGACGAAGGCAATCACCGGCCGCTCGGCATTGTCGTGCAGCAGCCGGTCGAGCAAAGCAGGCGTCAGAAGGTCGGTGTTCCTGGAGCCGTTGGTATCGATGTCGGTCAGCCCGACCAGGTCGAGATCGGCAAGCGCCAGCGTCTCGCCCTGCCCAAAATGGGCGATGCCGGCCGCATCGAGTGCGGCCAGCGTCTCGGCATAGCCTGACGGGCCGAGGTCGTAGGCGTGATTGTTGGCGAGGCTGACAGCGGCGACATGCAATTTCTTCAGCATGTCGATGGCGAGGTCTGCGGCCATGGCCAGCGTCATGTCGTCGATCGCTTCAGGGACGTTGGGCAGGATCACGCCTTCGAGATTGACGATCAGCGGCCGCGAGCGGGTCAGGGCCAGCACGCTTTCGACGATCTTCTCGGCAACACCGTCGCGGACCAGGATCTTCTTCATGGCGCGGCCGAAATTCACGTCGCCGGCGAAATAGTAGAGCTTGTCGTCGGGACGGGCAGGATTGTTGAAGCCGGGGCCGAAGGCGCCGAACAGCGCCACGACATAGCTGGTGGTGCGCTCGACATAGTCGCTTGAATGCGCCTGCGAGTTCTCGTTGGCGACGACCAGCGGCGCAGCACCGAACAGTTCGCGCTGCAGCCTGGTCTGGATATAGAGCGCACCGACCGAATCGGCGTGATCCGGCTGGCGCAGCGCCGCGATGCCGTCGAGCGAACCGGCGGCGAGCATGTTCAGCGTCTGCTGGTCGAAACGCCTGGCTTCGTGCTGCGGCAGATAGTGGGAGAAATCGGTGGATTCGACGATCAGCGTGTCCTTGTCGACGATCGCTTTCAGCGCCTGCGCCAGCCGGTCCCAGTCGGCTCGCTTGGCTTTGACCGACATCGCCACCGGCACGATGGTTGCCTCGGGAAAATAATGGCGCAGGAAGGGCAGCATGGCTTGAACGCCGTGCTCCTTGGCGAAGAGGCAGGAGTCCTCAACCATGTCGCTGTTCGCCTGGAGAAGGCGCAGGGCTGCCTTGTCGGCCAGGACCGGGCCAAGCACGGTGTCGAAGCCACGCGTCGTGGTGGCGAAGAGTTTCTGCGTCTTGTGGAAATGGTCCGGCGACAGGATGACGATGCGCTTGTAGCGGAAGCCGGACGCGGCGTGGAAACCGAGCGCGACGAGATCGGCGACGAGCAGGTGGTGGGGGACTGTGATGCCCGTGAGGCGTTGGTTGGAGGGGGCAAGTTTGGCGACGGCGGCGATGGCATCGGTGAAAAGCGTGGGGTCGTCGTAGAAGGAGGAGAAATTTGTGTCCCCCCGCGGGCAGGTGATGGGGGCGGCGGATGCATGAAGCGGAAATAGGAAGGCAACTGCAAAGACCAGCAGAATGATGGTCCGCGCCAAGGCGCCCCCCTCTGTCCTGCCGGCCATCTCCCCCTCAAGGGGGGAGATTGGCAGCTTGGTCGCCGGCTCTTCGTTTAAAACGCTGACAATTGGCGAAGTCGCTGATGACAGCTGATCTCCCCCCTTGAGGGGGAGATGGCCGGCAGGACAGAGGGGGGTGCCTGGGCGCAAACCTCTCACGGCTCAGCCAAAACAATGTTCTCGACGCCGCCGACATAGTAGAACGGCTTCTGCTTGGACGCGGTCAGCCGCAGCACTTCGCGCGAAATGTAGTCGGCGAGGCCGAACAGCGTCACGCCGCCGTCGGAGGTCTTGGCCCGGCCGCGCAGGCCTTCGAGGATCGAATAGGTGAAGACGCCATGGCCGAGCTCGGGCAGTTCGGCGGCGGTGTTGTTGGCAGCGGTGGCCGAGAAGACGACGATGCGTGCGTCCTGCGCGTCTTTTTCCAGGCGCGGGTTGAAGGCGTTGGCGGCGTGGCAGGTGTCGAGCAGCATGAAGCGCATGCCCTTGGCCCGCTCAACCGATTTCTGGATGTCGCCCCAGTCGACCAGCGAGGAGCGCTTCCAGCGGTCGGCATCCTGTTTGCGGCCGTCCGTGGGGATGAAATAATAATCTTCGTCGATGTTGATGCCGTGACCGGCGACGAAAATGATGGTGGTGTCGTTCTCGCCGGGTCTGTCGAGAAAGTCGGCGAGCTGGTCGTCGATCGTGTCGGAATCCGGTTCCAGGATGGTGCTGGCGACCTTGAACACGTCCTTGCCGGAATCGGGCGCCTCATCCAGCGCTTCGCGGTTGACCAGAACCAGCGTCTCCATCGCCGAAAACAAGGGCGCGGATTTCTGCGAGATCACCTTGAGGAATTCGGTGGCGTCATCGACGGGATAGCGCAGATCGCAGGCGTGGCCGGCGCATGCATCGGTGAGGAAAGGATATTTGTCGACGCCGATCACGGCGACGTAGAGCTTGCCCTTGTTGGCGGGCTTTTCGGTTTTCCTGCCAAGTGCTGTGACACTGCGCTCGGTCAGATAGCCGAACTCGTTGGTGCCGGTGATGCGAATGGTATTTTCGCCATTCTCGACCGGCACTTCGACGATGGTGCTCTTGCCGCCATCGGCCGAGCGCGCCGTGACATTGCCGACATTGCGGCTGTTCGACAGGATCGAAAATCCGGCGACATCGGCGCCGGCTTCCTGCGCGCCCGAAATCTCGACGGCGACATAGCCCTCGCGGACGTTGCTCTGGTCGGCGGCAAGCTTGATGCCGAATTCCGGCGGTTTGCGCTCGAGCAGCTTTTCCAGCTGGCGGTCGACGCCGGGGCGCATTTCCTGGACCGCCTGTTCGGCGCTGCGCAGGATGATGGCCCGGCGCACCATTTCCGGGCTCCAGAGATATTTCTTCAGCTGGCCGGCGCTGATGAAACGCCCTTCGTGGTCGCGGCCCTGATTGACGTGCCAGCCGATCAACTTGTCGCCATCGGCGGAGGAATAATAGTAGCCCTGCGGCATCCAGGCGATCCATTCGGAGCCGGCGAAGAACATCGACACGATCAGTTTGTGTGTCTTCAAATTCCACAGCCGCACGGTCTGGTCAGCGCTGCCGGTGACCAACAGCCCTTCCTTCTCGGCGGCAACCATGGCGTTGATCTCGCCGGTGTGGCCGGTGAATTCACCCGATACCTCGGCGGTCGCGGTTTTGTATTCCAACAGCGTGCCGTCGCTGCCGCTGGTGATCAGGCCAAGCCCATTGCCGATCAGCGTGTAAGCCGAATGGACGAAGCCATTGGTGGCGGAATTCTCGATGCTGTGCATCACCTTTCCGCCGCTCGCGATTTCGAGCACGGCATTCTCCAGGCCGTCCTTGCCGCCGGGGGCAGCACGGAGCGACCACTCACCCTCTGCGAGTGCCGCGCGGGCATAGGCGCCCTGTTCCGCAAACGCCACCGGGTCCTCGAAGAACCGCTCGGCCGTCGGTAGCGCCAGCACCTTGTCCAGCGTGCCCTGCAGCTCGGGACAGGACACGCGTTCAGGGCAGGGGTTGGTGTTGCCCCAAGCGATGGAGCTGCTCGCCGCATCGATCCCGATCGCCGTCACCGGTTCGCCGACCCCTTGCAGCAGCGCATTGCGCTCGCCGGTCATGGGGTTCCAGACCTGGATGGCGTTGCGGGTGCCGCCGGCTGTCGCCACCAGCGAGCCGTCGGCATTGCCGGCGCCAGCAAAGACCGTGCCGTCATGGCCGTTATAGTCGAGCAGTTGCTCGCCGCTGTCGGTATTCCAGACCACCGAGCGATGCTTGTCGGCGCAGCGATAGCTGCATGACGCCACAAGCCCCGAACCCGTCGCGAAGCTCAGAGCGCCGATCTGGAAATCCTGCTTCGGCATGGCGCGGACGAATTTGCCGTCGCTGGCCCGCCAGAGCTGGACGTCACCGTCCTTGCTGCCAGTGGCAAACAGGCTGCCATCCAATGACACGGCGAGTGCGGCGACGCCGACATCCCGCAGCGGTTCGGCCTCGGCCGGCAAGGCGATTTCCTCAGCCTTGGCCACATCCCAGAGCCTTATGCCATTGTCGGTGGTCGCTGCCGCCAGCCGGGTTCCCGCAGCGGCGAAGGCGAGCTTTTCCACACGCCAGGAATCGGCATCGAGTTTTTCCGCCAGCGTCCAGCCCGACGCGGATTTGTCGTCCGCCCGCCAGAGGTAGACGAAACCATCGCCACCGCCGGCGGCGAGCGTGTTTCCGTCGGGTGAAAAGGCGACATCATAGATGGCATAGTCAGCGGCCTTGAGCACGGTTTTGATCTTGCCGGTGGTGAAATCGAACAGCCTGACATCGCCATAAGGGGGCTCGTCGCCGATGCCGGCGCCGAAATAACCGCCGGCGGCGATCGTCTCGCCATCCGGCGACACGGCAATCGCAAAGACCTTGCCGTCATTGCCATTGCCAAGATAGCCGCGGATGGTGCGGAGCGTCACCCCGCTCTGCCAGTCCCAGATGCGGATGGTCTTGTCGTCAGATGCGGAGACCAGTTCCTCGCCGTCCGGCGTGAAGGCAAGGTCGGTGACCCTGGCGCTGTGGCCGCCGGTGTTGAGATCGAGATGGAAATCGAGGTCCTCGGCACGGGCGACCGACGCCAGCGCCAGAAGACCGAGCATGACCAGCCACCGGAAAGCACGCAGGGCATGGGAGCTGACCGGCACCTTGTTGCGCCGCTATTTGGAGTCGGCGGACGGCGGCGACCCGTGACGCACATAATTCTCGATCGCCTGGGCATAATTGGCGGAACCGGCCTTGCGTTCTTTTTCGATGTAGCCGGCAAAATAGCTCCAGAACGACACCGCATAGTCGCGGAAATAGGCATCGGCGACATCGCGCGAACAGAGCTTGCCCTCAACGCAGATGGAGAGACGATTGAGGAAATAGACGATGCGATCAAAATTGTCGTTGAAATCGGCGATCGGCATGGTGCCGCCGCCGGCAGTCATCGCCTCGATGCCAATGCGTTGCCGGAAGACCTGTTCCTCGGTCGGCGACGGCGTGGCGCTGAGCAGATTGTCGTATTTGGCGTTGAGCGACGACAGGCGCTCCTTGAGCGCGCGCTGCGCCTGCTGAAAATCCTTGCTTTCCCAAAGCTCGACCAGCGACATCGTCTGCTCGACGCGCTTCTGTTCCTGGTTTGCGAGAAACTGGAAGACCGAGAAGGCCAGGGTGAAGACGATCGCCAGGCGCACGGCGAGACCCGACCAGGCATAGATCAGCATGCGCCAGTCGCGGTCGGTGAACGGGTTGGCTTCCTTCTTGATCTCGTGACTGCTCGGCCACGGAAAGCCTTCGGTGGTTTCGGGCAAGGTCGCCGGCTTCTTGGCCGGCGGAGGCGCCGATGTGACCGGCGATTTCTGCGTTGCAGTGCCCCCCGGCTTTTTCATCCGCAGCTGTCCAGTTGGATGATGGCGGTGGGATCGAGCACGATGCCGGGTGTCTCTAGCTTCTTTTTCAGGCAATCGAGCTGCGTGCGCGAAATCATGAACTGCACGTCCGGTTCGGCAGCCGCCTTGCTGGGTGACGGCAAGGGCTCGACCACGCCGCGCGAGGCGCAGCTGGAGAGATCGACGACAACGGCCGTGTTGCCGGTCTTGGCGATCTGGTCGTACTGGTCGAGAAAGCAGGTGGCGAGCTCGGAATTGGTGACGATCTGCTTGGCGCACAGGCCGCAATTCTCGTCCGCCGAGGCGCTGGCAACCAGCAACAGGCTGCCGGCAAGGCCGACCGTCGCTGCACGCCAGGAGAGCACGGGGATAGTCACTGATGTCCTCATCTGTTGCATCCAGCCGCGGCGCATAGAAGTGTCGCGAGCCGGGAATGTTCCTATATCACGCCGGCAAGAGCCGGCGAAGCGATGTCAGGTCAGGCGCGGGGCACCGTCTCCATCGGGAAGATCATCACCGCGCCTTTGGGACCGCTCTTGTCGGCAAGCCGCATCACCGAGCGCGTCGCCGGCGCCATGCCGATGTCGGCCAGCATGTCGGAAAAACCAGGCGTTCCCGATGCGGCACGCGTCACGGCGCGCACGCCTTCCTGGGCAAGAAAGCTCAGATCCTCTTTCTCGCTCTGCGGCGGCGCCTCGGTCAGCACGGCAATCATGCGCTCCATGCCGAAGCTGGTGTCGGTGAAGGCGAGCAGCCCTTCCTTCAGGCCCTGATCGGCCTGCTCGTTGATCGGCGCCAGCCGCTCGGCGACGATATGGGTGATCGAATAGTCGCTGCCGATGTAGAGCACGTTGATGTCGACGAACTCGTCGGACTCGTTCTTGGCCGCAATGTGTACCTGATCGCCCGGCGAAACGCGCGGCACCGTCGAGGATTCGATCGGCTCCAGCACATCGCTGTCCTGGCGCTTGATCAGGAACTGGACGCTGACCTCGTCCGGCCGGTAGTCGGACGCCGCGGCGAGCCGCGACAGGCCGGTGGCGCGGAAGATCGTGGTCAGGTTCTTGGCTGTGTTTTCCGCAAGCTTGTCGCGGCCATCCTGATGGATGACGATGCGCGGCGGCTTGCTGCCGTCCTTCAAGCTGATGTCGCCGGACGCCGGCAGGAACCACAGCGCCGGTTCGTCGCTGGCGTTGGCGGCAGCGCCGTCCATGGATTTTTCGCGCAGCACCGCAAGCCGCAGATCGGCGCTCTTGCCGGGCTCGACCAGCGCGATGTGAAAGCCGGACTTCGGCTTCGCCACCAATTCGTCCAGAACCGAATTGACCAGCTCGGTTTCTTTTTCGAGCCCTGCGGTCGGCGCCGGCTTTGCCACCAGCAGCTTGTAGTCGACTGCGAGTTCGGCAACGCGCGCATAGGCGCCGGCGGGCACCGCCGTCGGCGCAAGCGCCGGCTTGCCGTCGAATTCGACGGGTGCGAGCTGGCTTTCGAGGTTTTTTGCCGATTTCACTTCGAGATAGCCGACGGCGTCGGAGAGCTTCGACAGCGCCGAAGGCAAAATGGCGAGCTTGCTGCCGGGGGTCAGACCCTGCAGCAGCCCGGCGCCGATCGCGGCATCGCCGTCCTTGACGGCAATCGGCCATTGCATGACGGCGTCGGTCTTGTCGGTGCCGAACACGCGGGCGTCCAGTTCGCCCTCGAACAGGGGCGTCGGCCTTGTGCGGCCGTCGGCCGAATATTGCTGCAGCACGGCCTGGCCGAGCTGGCGATAGGTGACGTTGGGGTTCTCGGCCAATTTCGACAGGATCGTGAAGGTGAACAGGCCGAAGCGCGGCGCGTCGGGCGTGCCCTTGGGCAGCGGCATTTCCGGCGTCGTCTCGACCGTTTGCGCGGCATAGAAGGCGACCAGCTTGCCCCTGGCGATCGGCTCTGCGCCGGTCGGCGTCAGGTTGAAGGCCGGCTTGCGGCCGCCATTCTCGTCGAAACCGCGCGATGCGCTTGCCGAGATGTCGTCATAGGCCTTCACCGCGGCTGCTCTCGCCGCGTCGTCGCCGCCGACGAGATCGGCGAACTCGACCTTGCGCTCCAGTTCGTCATCGACTTCCGCGGCGCGCGTCGCGGTGCCGGAATGGCAGCAGTCGAACACCACCCAGACAAAGGCGCCTTTGTCGCGGATGGCGTCGAGTGCGGCGCCGACCTCGTTGTCGACCAGCGCGTTCGGCACGCCCTCTTCGCGGTTGATCCATTTGTCGATATCGGACGGCAGGAAAATCTCGTCGAGGCCGTCGGTCTCGTCACCGGCCTTGGCTTGCGGCTGCTGGGCGCCGTGGCCCGACAGATGCAGATAGACGAAATCGTCGCGTTGCACCTTGCCGGCGAGGTCGGCAAGAGCGGCCTTGATCGCCGCATGCGTCGGCGGGCCGTTGGCGCCTTCGACGTCCTTGGCGAGCAGGATCACGTTCTCGGCCGAGAACTTCACCGGATCGGGCGTGTTCTTCAGGAGATAGTCGTGCACCAGGCCGGCATCGTTCTTCGGCCCGATCAGCCAGTTCTTCTGCGGCAGGTTCGGATAGTCGGTGCAGGCAACCAGCAGCGCGTGATAGGTGCGCGAGGCGGCGAGGGCACGGAACGAAACCGTACCGGCAACCACAAGCGCCGACGTGCCGACGAGCAGCGTCCGTCGTGTCAGTTTGATCATAATTGCTTCCCCAAGCCCGATCGAATTTGCAAGTGCGGCACCTTTCGTCGCGAATTTTGTCAGTATTTTGAATGTGGTCGGTGCCGTCAATCGGCGGTGGTGGTCATGGTGTCGATGGCGATAACGGAAACAGTGGCAAAAAGCCTGCTTCATCGCTATCTCAAGGGAATTGAGACCGTCGCATGGCAGAAATGATTTGCGAGCGGCGCTGGATCAAACAGATAGAACATGATGTCGTCCGAGAACCGCTCCACACTTTTCGGCATCATGCTCTAAACGATCGGAAAACGGGATCATGGCGGCAAGGGATGTGCTGACGAAGAATCAGCTGAGCGTGCTCGAAAAGCTCGAGGCCGCCAGCGGACCGCTCAGCGCCTATACGCTTCTCGACCAGCTGCGCGAGCGCGGTTTCCGCGCGCCGCTACAGGTTTACCGGGCGCTCGACAGCCTGGTGAAGTCAGGCTTCGTGCACCGGTTGGAAAGCCTCAACTCCTTCGTCGCCTGCGCCGAACCGCACGACCATACGCATTCGATGACAGCCTTCGCTATCTGCGACACATGCGGGCAGGTGATGGAGATGTCCGACCATGACGTCGACCATCGGCTGGACGAATGGGTGCGCTCGACCGGGTTTGCCGCCAAGAAGGCGGTGATCGAGTTTCGAGGGACGTGTGCCAAGTGCCTGGCTGAGGCGGCTTAGCTTGCTTCCTACTTGAGCCGAGGCGGTGCGCTATTCTCGAATTCGTTCAAGAATGTCTCATAGACGACGTACCGCGTAGGCCCAGGTGTTAGCTGCTCCATAAGCAGGGGTTTCACCTCGTCGAGCCAAGATAATTTGCCAAGGCCAGACCCGATTTTTGGCAAGGCGATGGATTCTACCCGGTTTTTGTCGGCCCATTTCACAAGCCCGCGAACTGCTTTCCGTAAATAGGGAAGCGTGGCGTGATACATATCTGGCTGGGTTGCCAGATAAATGAAGCCCGGCTGATTGCCGTCTGGCTCCAATGTCCAGATATGACCGCCAATAAACCTGCCGGTCCGAGCATATTTCTTGAAGGCAGCCTGCACATTCGGCCACTTTTTCGAAATCTTCAGCGCAAGTCCGGTGCCAAGGCCCTCTTGATTGCCCTCTGCCACGCCTTGAGCGATATAGCTTTCCTGGGCGGCCAGCAGGTCTCCGGTGACAAAGACAATCATCGCACCTTCAATGCGCCTCGTCCCAGTTGTTCGCTGCGCGGGCATCGACATGCAGCGGCACCGACATCGAGATGGCCGGCATCGGCGCGTTCTCCATCACCCTGCGCACCACGGGGATCGTCGCCTCGACTTCCGCTTCAACCGTCTCGAAGATCAATTCGTCATGCACCTGCAAGAGCATGCGGGCGGACAGGCCGGCCTTTTCCAGCGCCTCGTCCATATGCACCATGGCGCGGCGGATGATATCGGCAGCGGTGCCTTGCAGCCTGGCGTTGATCGAGGCGCGCTCGTTGAAGGCACGGATCGACGGGTTTGACGACCGGATCTCAGGATAGTGGATGCGGCGGCCGAAGATGGTTTCGACGAAGCCATGCTCGCGGGCATAGGCTTTTGTTGCCTCGATATAGTCGCGGATGCCGGGGAAACGCTCGAAGTATTTCTTGATGTAGGCGCCGGCCTCCTCGCGCGGGATCGACAGCTGGTTGGCCAGCCCAAAGGCCGAGATGCCGTAGATGATGCCGAAATTGATTGCCTTGGCGCGGCGGCGCACTTCGGAAGGCATGCCTTCGACCGGCACGTTGAACATTTCCGAGGCGGTGATGGCGTGGATGTCGGCGCCATCGGCGAAGGCCTGCTTCAACTGCGGGATCTCGGCGACGTGGGCAAGCACGCGCAGTTCGATCTGGCTGTAGTCGGCCGAGACCAGTTTCTGGCCCTTGTCGGCGATGAAGGCCGTCCTGATCTTGCGTCCCTCCGCGGTGCGCACCGGGATGTTCTGCAGATTGGGATCGGAGGAGGACAGCCGGCCCGTCGTCGTTGCGGCCAGCGCATACGATGTGTGCACGCGCCTGGTGTCGGGATGGATGAAGCCGGGCAGCGCGTCGGTGTAGGTCGATTTCAGCTTGGTCAGCTGACGCCAGTCGACGATCTTGCGCGGCAGTTCGTGGCCTTCGGCGGCGAGGTCTTCCAGAAGCTGCGCGGAGGTCGACCATTGCCCGGTCTTGGTCTTGGAGCCGCCGGGCAGGCCCATGCGGCCGAACAGGATGTCGCCGAGTTGCTTTGGCGACCCGATGTTGATGCGCTCGCCGACAAGGCCGTAGATTTCCTCTTCCAACCGTGCGGCGCCTTGCGCCAGCTCGCCGGAGAGCCGCGACAGGATCTGGCGGTCGACTGAGATGCCGCGCTGTTCCATCCGCGCCAGCACCGGCACCAGCGGCCGTTCCAGCCGCTCATAGACCGAAACCAGGCCCTTGGCGGCAAGTCGCGGCTTCAGCACCTGCCATAGCCGCAACGCTACGTCGGCATGGCCGGCGGCGTAGGCGGTCGCCCGGTCGATGTCGACCTGCTCGAACCCGACCGAGCTTCTGCCGGAACCGGCGAGATCCTTGAGCGGCGTCGTGGCATGGCCGAGCCATTTGTCGGCAAGCGAGGACAAAGTGTGGTGGCCGGTGCCGGCGTCGAGCACATAGGAAATCAACATCGTGTCGTCGAAGGGTGCGATATCGATGCCGTGGCGGCTCATGACGACGATGTCGTATTTGGCGTCCTGGGCGATTTTGAGCACCGATTTGTCTTCCAGCAACGGCTTCAGCAGCGCCAGCGCCTCGCGGACCGGAATCTGGTTCTCCAGCGTGCCGCCGCCGAGCAGGTCGCCGGCGCCGCTCTTGTGGGCGAGCGGCACATAGGCGGCGCGGCCGGGGCCGATCGCGAGGGAGAAACCGATGAGGTCGGCCAGCATCGGATCGGAAGACGTGGTTTCGGTGTCGAAGGCGACGGTTCCGGTCTCCTTGGCTTGGGCCAGCCAGGTCTTGAGCGTCGCCGTGTCGCGGATGGCGACATAGGCGGCGGGATCGATTTTGGCCGCAGCGGCCGTTTCCAGGCGAAGTGCGGCAAGCAGCGAAGGGGCGTCGCCGGCCCTGGCGGTTTCGGTTTTGGCTTCATCCTGTGTTGCCGCAGGCGCCGCTATGCCGGAACCGACATCGGGGCCGTGCGCGGTGTCGGCGCGCTCGACGGTGACGGCGACAGCCTGCACATCGCCGGCTTCGGTGCTGGTCGCTTCAGCAACGCGCCGGGTCAGCGAGGTGAATTCCATGGTTTTGAGAAAGCCGATCAGCTTCGGCCCATCCGGCGCATGCAGCACGAAATCGTCGAGCCCGTCTGTCACCGGCACGTCGTTCTTCAGCGTCACCAGCTGGCGCGATATGCGCGCCTTGTCGGCATTGGCGATGATGGATTCGCGCCTCTTGTCCTGCTTGATCTCGCTGGCCCGGGCGAGCAGCCCGTCAAGGTCGCCGAACTGTTCCAGAAGCTGCGCCGCCGTTTTCGGCCCGATGCCGGGTACGCCCGGCACATTGTCGACGGAGTCGCCGGTCAGCGCCTGCAGGTCTATCATCTTTTCCGGCGGCACGCCCCATTTCTCGATGACTTCGGGGATGCCGATCTGGCGGTCCTTCATCGGGTCGTACATGCCGACCGTGGGTCCGACCAGCTGCATCAGATCCTTGTCAGAGGAGATGATAGTGGTGTCGCCGCCGGCCTCGCACGCCAGCCTGGCATAAGTGGCGATGAGGTCGTCGGCCTCGTAGCCTTCGATCTCGATGCAAGGCAGGTTGAAGGCCACGGTTGCCTGGCGGATCAGACCGAATTGCGGGATCAGGTCTTCGGGCGGTGCGTTGCGGTTGGCCTTGTATTCCGGGTAAAGATCATTGCGGAAGGTTTTCGACGAATAATCGAAAATGACCGCTAAATGCGTCGGCACGATGCCTACATCGGTGTTGCGGGCGTCCTGCATCAGCTTCCACAACATGTTGCAGAAGCCGGAGACCGCGCCGACCGGCAGCCCATCGGATTTGCGGGTCAGCGGCGGCAGCGCATGATAGGCGCGAAAGATGTAGCCGGAGCCGTCGATAAGGAAGAGATGGTCGCCTTTTTTCATGCCGGCAGGGATAGCGCGGCAGGACGGCGCGGTCCATGGCAAAGGCGGGCTTCCAACAGGTGTTGCGGCGACATGCTGACAGAGCCTGCCTGCCGATAGGTCCTGCTGCTGTTTGCCTCGGCGCTCACGGCTATGTTACAAAAGTGTAATTTTTGTGCCCTTGAAACGCCACGATCCGAGACACAAATAAAGGTTATCGGCAGTTTTCGCCGAGTCCGGAGCAAGGCCCGTCCCCCGCCTATCCCGGACAATTGCGGCAGCCTATCCCCCCTCTCCGGGCTGCCGCATCGTTTCGAGTAAAAGACCGCCGTGGTTCCCCTCCACCACGGCGGTTCTTTTTTGCCTTCTGACAAGTGTTTACGGTCCGTGGTCCAACGATCGCGGGCTTTTCGTTTTGATGCGCTGCCTTTACGGTCCCGGCACCGAAAAGAAAGGCCCGCAGTAATGTCCACCATTTCCTCCGTCCTCGACCGTCTCGACAAAAATCTCGACCAGAGCCTGGAGCGCCTGTTCGGCCTGCTCCGCATCAAGTCGATCTCCACTGATTCAGACTATGCCGCCGACTGCCGCAAGGCCGCCGAATGGCTGGTGGCGGACCTCAAGCTGATCGGCTTCGACGCTTCGGTGCGCGACACGCCGGGACACCCGATGGTGGTTGCGCACCATGAAGGCCCCGCCGGTTCGCCGCATGTGCTGTTTTACGGCCATTACGACGTGCAGCCGGTCGATCCGATCGAGCTTTGGGAGAACGACCCGTTTGCGCCGGCGGTCAATGAGATCGAGCCCGGTCACAAGGTAATCACCGGCCGCGGCTCGGCCGACGACAAGGGGCAGCTGATGACCTTCGTCGAGGCCTGCCGCGCCTGGAAGCAGGTGCATGGCAATCTGCCCTGCCGCATCACCATCCTGTTCGAGGGCGAGGAGGAGTCCGGTTCGCCGTCGCTGAAGCCGTTCCTCGAGGCCAATGCCGATGAGCTGAAGGCCGATTTCGCGCTGGTCTGCGACACCGGCATGTGGGACCGCGAGACGCCGTCGATCTGCGTTTCGCTGCGCGGAATGGTCGGCGAGGAGGTCACCGTCAAGGCCGCCGATCGCGACCTGCATTCGGGCCTCTATGGCGGCGCCGCCGCCAACCCGATCCGCATCCTGGCGAAAATCCTCGCCGACATCCATGACGAGAACGGCCACATCACCATTCCCGGCTTCTATGACGGGGTCGAGGAGACGCCGTCGCAGATCCTGAAATCCTGGGAGACATTGGGCGAGACAGCCGAGATCTTCCTCGGACCGATCGGCCTGTCGATCCCGTCGGGCGAAAAAGGCCGCTCGGTGATGGAACTGACCTGGGCGCGGCCGACGGCCGAGTTCAACGGCATCATCGGCGGCTATACCGGCAAGGGGTTCAAGACGGTGATCGCGGCGGAAGCGTCGTCCAAAATCTCCTTCCGCCTCGTCCACAAGCAGGACCCCGAGAAGATCCGCGCGGCTTTCCGGAAATTCGTCAAGGCGCGCATTCCCGGGGACTGTTCGGTCGAATTCCACCCGCATGGCGGCGGGCCGGCAATTCAGCTTTCCTACGACTCGCCATTCCTGGCCAAGGCCAAGACTGCGCTGTCGGATGAATGGCCGAAGCCAGCGGTGACGACGGGCAGCGGCGGCTCGATACCGGTGGTCGGCGACTTCCAGACCTATCTCGGCATGGAATCGCTGCTGGTCGGGTTCGGCCTCGACGACGACCGCATCCACTCGCCCAACGAGAAATACGAGCTGACCTCCTTCCACAAGGGCCAGCGCTCCTGGGCGCGCATTCTCGATGCGCTGACGCGCTGAGGAGGCTGGGAAGTTTTCTTGTTGATTTTTCAGCGGATCGCGGCGAGGACGAGTTACGCCGCGATCCGGAGAAAACCATGCCCGACATCCGCTTCCACAAGAACGATCTGCCCGACCTCGCCCACTACAATGTCGACGCGGTGGCCATCGATACCGAGACGCTGGGGTTGAACCCGCACCGCGACCGGCTGTGCGTGGTGCAGATCTCGCCCGGCAATGGCTCGGCCGACGTGATCCAGATCGCGCCCGGCCAGAAGAAAGCGCCGAACCTCGTCAGCCTGCTCCGCAACCGCGGCATATCGAAACTGTTCCACTACGGCCGTTTCGACCTCGCCGTGCTCTACAACGCCTTCGGCGTCATGCCGGAGCCGGTGTTCTGCACCAAGATCGCCTCGCGGCTGACCCGCACCTATACCGACCGGCACGGCTTGAAGGACATCTGCTTCGAACTGCTTGGCGTCGGCCTGTCGAAGGCGCAGCAATCGTCGGACTGGGCGGCCGAGACCCTGTCGCCCGAACAGCTCGAATATGCCGCTTCCGACGTTCTCTATCTGCACCGTCTGCGCGAGGTGCTGGCTGGACGCCTGGCGCGGGACGGGCGCACCAAGGAAGCCGACGCCTGCTTCCGCTTCCTGCCGACGCGTGCCAAGCTCGATTTGATGGGTTGGGACGAAGAGGATATTTTTGCCCACAGCTGATGGCCTTCGGATAACGCTTCCGGCAGCCTTGCAACCAGACACGCGTCGTGGCGTTCTGTCGACTCAATGAGGGGGATGACGTGGCAGACCGCAAACCGATAGCGACCGCCCCGACGGATGGATCCAAGGTCACTGTTCTGTGGAAGGACGGCGCCGGCGTCGTCAGCGAATCCGTCGGGCAATATCGCGACGGCGCCTGGTGGGTCTACACCGACAGCGATACCCAGAAAAAGGTCGACCCGACCAGCTGGCGGCCAGTCTCCAGCGACGATGACGACGATCAATGAGCGCCGCTGGCGGGTGCAACTGCTTTCGCATAGCCTGAAGTCGTTGATATCGAGGCCGATTCGGGGCCTTCCGCTCCGTAGCCTCTCTTCCTGGAGGAACGCGTCATGGGCATCGAAAGCCTTCTCATCTTCATCATAATCGGCGCCATTGCCGGCTGGCTCGCCGGCCTCATCGTCTCGGGCTTCGGCTTCGGCCTCATCGGCAACATCATCGTCGGCATTATCGGCGCCCTGATCGCCGGCTGGCTATTTCCAAGGCTCGGTTTCTCTATCGGCGGCGGCATTCTGGCTGCCATCATCAACGCCACGATCGGCGCCGTCATCCTGCTGGTGCTGGTCAAGGTTCTGAAGCGAGCTTGACGCTCTAAGTTTCATTCAACGCAATTCCTCAGGAGAAAGCCTGTGCTTTCCTGGAATTGCTGCCAAAGGAGCGCGCCGTGAAACAGAACACTCTCTATCTCCTTGTCGGCGCGCTCGTTGTCGTGGTCATCGCGCTCGGTGCATATGTCTATCACGAACAGACCAAGCCCAAGGGCGTCGAACTGAAGATCGACGACAAGCGCATTTCGATCCAGCAGAATTGATGATGTCGGCCTGCAGACGGCGCTGATTTGTCGCCCAAGCATTTTATGGCGATTTGGGAGTTGCCTTGTGCAAATATTTGCACACGAGATTGACTTCCGTTTCCACTATGTGCAAAGATTTGCACATAGTTGAGCCGAGAAATGAACGAAACCAACACCGCCAAAGTCAAGGGCCGGCTCGAGAGGGAAGGCTGGAAGAACGTCGGCGGCACGAAGCATGACAAGTACAAAAAGGACGGAATGCCGACGATCATGGTTCCTCGCCACAGGACTCTGACGCCGTTGGTAGCTCGGTCTATCGCCCAGGCGGCAGGTTGGGCCTAACGGCTTGCAAAATCGGAATAAGGAAAGTTCTTTGATATGTCTCGCTATGTCGCACTCGTGGATGCTGCCGACGGCTTTGTCGGCGTCTCGTTTCCCGATGCTCCTGGCTGCGTCGCGCAGTCGGAAAGCCGGGACGAGGCTATAAAAGACGCTATGGCTGCGTTGGCCGAATGGGTGGCTGAAGAAATCGCGGACGGCCGTAAAATCCCCACTCCTCGCAAAGTCGAGGCGCTTTTAGAAGATGCTGAGGTTCGAGCAGCGCTCGCCGCTGGCGCTATCTTGATGTCCGTGCCCTTGATCCGAGATGCCGGCCGTCCGGCCCGGGCCAATATCTCGTTGGATGCCGGTTTGCTCGCCGAGGCTGACGAAACAGCCAATCGGTTGGGGGTCACCCGATCGGCCTTTGTCGCCGCCGCGTTGCGAGACAAGATCCGTCAAACTGTTTGAACAGTGATCTCGGGCACCCGCCAAAGTACCGCGTTGCCGACGCCTGTTAGCCAGCGGCAGCGGATTTTAGAAATTCTTGAGGAATTTCAGAAGGGTGCATAAACCCTGCTTTAACGCGCCCTTAAACCGCCGCATCTACCCTCCAACCCGAGCGCCATTGACACCGGGAAGACAGCGCAACGCATGGCGAACCGCAGAGACAGTCGCATCGAACCCAGCTTCGAGGGATCGCCAAAGGCGAAATCCGCGGCCGGTTTTTCGGTGAACGAGGAGGATCGGGTCGTGCCGGCCAATCGCAAATCATCTTCGGCGCGCAAAACCTCCAAGGCAAAATCATCGTCACGCGGCAAGCGCGGCAAACCCCGGCGCGGGCTGTTCGGCGTGATGGCGCGGATGTTCTACTGGTGCTTCGTGCTCTGCATCTGGGGCGGCATCGCCGTGGCCGGCATTGTCGTCTATTACGGCGCCAAGATGCCGGCGGCCACCACCTGGTCGATCCCCGACCGCGCGCCCAACATCAAGATCGTCTCGGTCGACGGGCAACTGCTTGCCAACCGCGGCATGAGCGGCGGGGAGGCGGTCGGCCTGCACGAAATGTCGCCCTACATTCCGGAAGCCGTCATCGCCATCGAGGATCGCCGCTTTTATTCGCATTTCGGCATCGACCCGATCGGCCTATCGCGCGCCATGGTGACCAACGTTCTGGGCCGGCGTTTCTCGCAGGGCGGCTCGACGCTGACCCAGCAGCTGGCCAAGAACCTGTTCCTGAAGCCCGACCGCACGCTGGAGCGCAAGGTGCAGGAAGTGCTGCTGTCGCTCTGGCTGGAGCACAAGCATACCAAGGACCAGATCCTCGAAATGTACCTCAACCGGGTTTATTTCGGCTCCGGCGCCTATGGCGTCGAGGCGGCCTCGCGTCGCTATTTCGGCAAGAGCGCGCGCGATGTCACTCTGTCGGAGGCGGCCCTTCTCGCCGGCCTCTTGAAGGCGCCGTCGCGACTGTCGCCGGCGCGGGATCCGAAGGCGGCGGAGGAGCGCTCGCAACTGGTGCTGGCCGCCATGCGCGACGAAGGCAAGATCAGCGCCAAGGAACTGGCCTCGGCGATGAGCGCGCCGGCAACGCGCGCGCCATCCTATTGGACCGGCTCGGAAAACTATGTCGCCGACACCATCATGGAAGAATTGCCCGATTTGATTGGTGACGTGCGCAGCGACATCGTCGTCGACACCACCGTCGACCTCAACCTGCAGAAGCTCGCCGAACAGTCGATCCGCCGGCTGATCGACGAGAGCGGCAAGAAGCTCAATGTCAGCCAAGGCGCGCTGGTCTCGATCGACAATTCCGGCGCCGTGCGCGCCATGGTCGGCGGCTACGACTATTCGACCAGCCAGTTCGACCGCGCCTCCGAAGCACGCCGCCAGCCGGGCTCGGCGTTCAAGCCGTTCGTCTATATGGCCGCGCTGGAAGCCGGCCGCACGCCCGACAGCGTGCGCAACGACGCACCGATCAAGATCGGCAAGTGGACACCGGACAATTACGGCGGCAAGTATTTCGGCAAGGTGACGTTGGCGACCGCTTTGGCGAAGTCGCTGAATTCCGTCGCGGCGCAGCTGACCATGGAGGTCGGCCCCGACGCGGTGGTCGAGGCGGCGCACCGCATGGGCATCCAATCCGATCTGATCGCCAACACCTCGATCGCGCTCGGCACTTCGGAAGTGACGCCGCTGGAGCTGACATCGGCCTATGTGCCGTTCGCCAATGGCGGCTACAAGCCCGACATCCATTTCATCCGCCGCATCACCACGACCGAAGGCAAGGTGCTCTATGACGACAATGGCGGCAGCGCGCCGCGCGTCGTCAAGCAGAACATTGTCGGCATGATGAACTCGATGATGACCGGCACGGTCGAGATCGGCACGGCCAGGAAGGCGGCCTTCGCCTGGCCGTCGGCCGGCAAGACCGGAACCAGCCAGAATTCGCGCGACGCCTGGTTCGTCGGCTACACCGCAAACCTCACCACCGGCGTGTGGTTCGGCAATGATGACGGCACGCCGATGAAGAAGGTCACCGGTGGCGCGCTGCCGGCACAGGCCTGGCACGAGTTCATGGTGGCCGCGCATGAAGGTGTGCCGGTCCGGCCGCTGCCCGGCACCTGGAAGTCGACGCCGCCCGACACCATCGTGCCCGACGATATTCCGTCAGTCGATAACAATCAGGCGGCGCCGTTGCCTGCCGTGGCCGTCAGCCGTTCTGAGCCTGCTGCCGCGCCGGCACCTGCTGCTGTACCCGCACAAGCACCGGTCCGCCGTCCGGCCGAAACCGTCGATGCCGACGGTTTCGACATGCCGGGCGACGGCGGCACCACGGCCTCGATCAAGCATCCGGTACCGCCGGGCAGCGTCGGCGGCCCGACCAAGAAGCGGAAAACCTCAATCCTGGATATTCTCGGCGGCGGCTGAGCGGCTCGTCATTCTAGCTTCGAATCAAATGCGAGCTGGCAATCCGTTCCTCATATGAGAGCTGCGGTGACAATTCGGCCTCTCGCCACCTTCGCGGCATTCGGCTACATCTCCGGCCGGAGTGACAGACATGGCTGAGACCGACATCAGAAAAACCATCGTGCTGACCGGAGCCAGCCGCGGCATCGGCCATGCCACGGTCAAGCGCTTTTCGCGTGAGGGCTGGCGGGTCATCACCTGTTCGCGCCAGGCTTTTGCCGAGGATTGCCCGTGGCCGGCCGGCCCGGAGGACCACATCAAGGTCGATCTCGCCGACCAGGAGGATGTCGGCATCGCCGTCTCGGAGATCCGTCACCGGCTGGAAGCGCATGGCGGGCAATTACACGCGCTGGTCAACAATGCCGGCATTTCGCCGAAGCTCAAGGACGGCAACAGCCGCATGGATTCGATCGACACGCCGATGCATGTCTGGCGCGATGTGTTCCAGGTAAATTTCTTCGCGCCGATCATGCTCGCGCGTGGTCTCTTCAAGGAGCTTGCGGCAGCAAAAGGTTCGATCGTCAACGTCACCTCGATCGCCGGCACGCGCGTGCATCCTTTCGCCGGCACCGCCTATGCGACCTCGAAGGCGGCACTCGGCTCGCTGACGCGCGAGATGGCGCATGATTTCGGCCCGCACGGCATCCGCGTCAATGCGATTGCGCCGGGCGAGATCGACACCGCGATCCTGTCGCCTGGCACCGACAAGATCGTCGAGACGATCCCACTCAGGCGCCTTGGCGCCACCTCGGAAGTCGCCGACATCATCTTCTTCCTGTGCTCGCAGCAGGCGTCCTATGTGACGGGCTCGGAAATCCACATCAATGGCGGCCAGCACGTCTGAGCGCTGACAGACTGCTCATTCGGCGATGGTGAGAACAGCCTTGCCGCTGAAGCTGCGCTGTCGCAGGGCGTCCAGAGCCTGGGCGATGTCTGTCCACGGCACGGTCATGGACACGCGGGTTTCCAGCCGGCCAGCCGCGACCAGAGCGAGCAGCGAGGCGATGTCCGCGCCAATGGCTGGACCGGATGTGTAGTAGGCGAAAGTCTGAAGCCTCGCTCCCTCATGGCCTGGAACGAATTGTCTGAAACCAACCGGCGTGAGTTCGCCGCTGCTCGAACCGAACATGACGATGGTGCCGCCGGGGGCGACGCGTTCGATGGCATGGGCGAGGCTTTGGCCGCCGACCGACTCGGTGATCAGAGAGAATGGCCCTTCGGCCAGTTCGATCGACTCGACGACTTCGTGAGCACCAAGACCGCGGAGATCCTCGGCGTGCCGGGCGGCGGCGATTGCAGTCACCGCGGCGCCTTGCTCGCGGGCGATCTGGATCTGGAAACCGCCGACCGCGCCGCTGGCGCCGGTGATCAACACCTGCTGTCCCGCGAGGTCGCCGCCATGGCGCAAGACCCTGAGCGCCGTCGTGCCCGCGACCGGAAGCGTGGCGGCGGACCCGAAGCTGACCTCGTCCGGGATGACTGCGAGACGGTCGGTCGGAACGGCGACCCGTTCGGCCCAGCCGGCCTCGTCCACCAAAGCCACAACCCGGGCGCCGACGGCAGGCCCGGAGCCATCGGCTGCCGCCCGCTTGATTACTCCAACCACGTCCTGGCCAGGTATCCAGCCTTCCGGGCGTATGGTGAGCAGGCGCAATTCACCGCGGTTCAACGAGGTTGCGTGGACGCAGACAAGCGCTTCGTTGGGGAGGGGCCGAGGGTCCTCGACCTCGGCGAGACTGATCCGGGTGATGCTCTCGGGAGAGATGACAAGCGCGCGCATGGGAAGCCTTCCTGCCGTTGTGACATGCCAGCCACGAACCAGAGTCTATCGACTCCCCGCATCAAAGAATTTAGCTATCACGGCGAATAGTCGCTAAAAGCCATCAATCATGAGACAGCCGCTCCGCTACCCCTGGGTCAATTTCGATGTCGATGATGTGCAGGCACCTGCGATTGCCGTGCGCGTCGACGTTACCGAAACCAAAGCGGAAGTGGCTGCCCATTGGCATCGGAAGGGCCAGCTCGTCTTCGCGCTCGGCGGTGGCGTCACCTGCCGCGTCCAAAGCGGTCTGTGGATGGTGCCGCCGCATTGCGGGGTGTGGATTCCCGGTGGCATGGGACACAGCAATATCGCCACCGCCAATGCGCGGATTTTCTTCGTCTATATCGAGCCGGGAGCCGCCGATCTGCCGGACCGCTGCTGCACGCTGTCGATCTCGCCATTGTTGCGCGAACTGATCATCGAGCTGGCCGATCGCGTGGAGGAGGATGAGGCGAGGGACGTGCTGCTGACCACGATCCTGCTCTCCGAACTGCCGCGCATGCCGGTCCAGCAGCTGCATCTGCCGATCTCCGCCGAGCCGCGCTTGCGGCGGATCGCCGATGCGTTGGCGCAAGACCCTGCCGACCGCAGCACGCTTGCAGAGTGGGCCAGTCGCGTCGCGCTCTCAGAAAGCAGTCTCGCCCGTCTTGTGGTGAAGCAGACCGGACTGAGCTTCGGCCGCTGGCGCCAGCAATTGCATCTGATCGTCGCCATAAGGGAGCTGGCCTCGGGTGCCAGCGTGCAGCAGGTTTCAGGCGATCTCGGCTACGCCTCCGTCACCGCCTTCATCACCATGTTCAAGAAAGCGCTCGGCAAGCCGCCGGCAAAGTATCTCAGCAGTGTCGCATACAATGGCGGCTCCGCCTTCGTGGCGTAATCAACGCGCCTGTGGGCAAGCCTCAGGCCGGGGAGGGCTCAATGGCTTCGGCGGCATCGGCTTTTACTCCAGCACTTCTTGCACGATGCCGCGGGCGATCTCGCGTTCGCCCATGATGACGGTGTCGGCGCCGAGGCCTTTGAGATGCTCGACCTCGGCATCGGAATGGGCCCTCGCTATGACGTTGATGCCGGGATTCGCGGCGCGTGCCCTGAGCACGATCTGCCCGGCCTCGAACGCGTTGGGGATGGCAAGGATCAAGCGTTTGGCCCCCTGCGGATTGGCGGCGGCAAAAACGCCCGCATTGGCCGCATTGCCGGAGACGATTTCGACGCCGTCGTCTCTGAGCCTCGCCAGCGTCTTGTCGGCGTCCTCGATGACCAGGAAGGGCAGCGATGCCTGTTTCAGCGCCGCGCCGACCAGGCTGCCGACGCGGCCGTAGCCGATCAGGATGGTGTGGCCCGAAAGCGTTGTGCGTGGCGGTGGGCCATTCTCTTTCGCCGCGGGGGCCACCGAGGCCACTTGTCCGGGCTGCGTCGCCGGGCCGACCGGCTTGGCCTCTTCCGGTGGTGCTGCCTTGGCGGCGCGCGCGTCCAGCCATGGCTTCATCCAGTCGAGGGCGAGGAACATCAGCGGATTGACCAGGATCGACAGGATGGCGCCTGCCAGGATCAGGTCGCGTCCCTGTTGCGGCAACAGCTTCAGCCCGACGCCGAGCTCCGCCAGGATGAAGGAGAATTCGCCGATCTGCGCGAGGCTGGCCGAGATCATCAAGGCGGTTCCCAGCGGATAGCGGAAGGCGATGACGATAACGAAGGCGGCCAGCGACTTGCCGATGACGATGATGGCCAGCGTCGCCAGGATCGGCCAGCCATTGCTCATCAGGCTGAACGGATCGAACAGCATGCCGACCGAGACGAAGAACAGCACCGAGAAGGCGTCGCGCAGCGGCAGTGATTCCTCCGCCGCGCGGTGGCTGAGCTCGGATTCGCTCATGATCATGCCAGCGAAGAAGGCACCGAGCGCCAGCGAGACGCCGAACAGTTTGGCGGCGCCGAAGGCGACGCCGAGCGCGATCGCCAGCACCGCCAGCCGGAACAGTTCGCGCGAGCCGGTATGGGCGACGTAATGCAGGATCCACGGAATGACGCGGCGGCCAACCACCAGCATGACGATGACGAAGGCGACGACCTTGGCCAGCGTGAGGCCGACGACGCCCCAGATGCCGTAGCTGGCCGGCAGCGACAAAAGGCTCGCATGGTCATCGACCTGCGGCTGGCCGCCGAGCACGCCGGCCAACGCCGGCAAAAGCACCAGCGCCAGCACCATGGCGAGGTCCTCGACGATCAGCCAGCCGACGGCGATGCGGCCGCGCTCGGTCTCGATCAGCCGTCGCTCCTGCAACGCGCGCAACAGCACCACTGTGGACGCGACGGAAAGCGCCAGACCGAAGACCAGGCCTGCGCCCATCGACCAGCCGAGCATCCAGGCAAGGCCGGCGCCCAGCGCGGTGGCAAAGCCGATCTGGAAGATGGCGCCGGGTACGGCGATGGCGCGGACGGAGAGAAGATCCTTCAGCGAGAAATGCAGGCCGACGCCGAACATGAGCAGGATGACGCCGATTTCGGCCAACTCATTGGCAAGACTGGCATCGGCGACGAAACCCGGCGTGTTCGGTCCGACCAGTACGCCGGCGACGAGGTAGCCGACCAGCGGCGGGATGCGAAAACGGTTGGCGAGCGCCCCGAAGATGAATGCCAGCCCCAGACCGGCGACGATGGTGGCGATAAGGGGCGTGTCATGCGGCATTGTCTATGGAGCGCCTTTCGGGAAATGTCGGGTGTGCGCCGCCCGCAGCCGCCGCCTTTGCAATATGGTGGAGGGGGTGCGGGCGACGCAACCCGCGAGACGTAAATTGGTGGCCAGAGGCGCCGAAAAACGAAAGGCGCGCGCCCCCAAACCGCGGCGCGCGCGAATGATCTATGAGATAGCGTCAGGCTGCCTGCTGCAGCATGGCCTCGATGTCGATCAGCGGGCGGTTGGTCAGTGTCTTTGGGATCTCCGCCTGCACCTTGTCGGTGACTTCCTTGTGCAGTTTCTTGCGCATGGTGCCGAGCACCAGCGGTGGCGCGACCAGCACGATGTCGTCGAAGATGCCGTGATGGGCGAGCTTGTAGAGCCGGTCCGCGATCTCTTCGGCAAAGCGTTCCTTGCCCTGCCGGTGCCAGTCGGTTTCCTCAACCGCGCTGCGATGCACGGAGGGGCCGTCATTGTAGCGGCCGGGACTGTCGCTGCCTTGTTCGCGCGTTGCCGGATTGTCCTGTTTCATCTCCTGGAAGAGCTGCAGGTTCGGATAGAGATTGTCGCCCTCGTTCTTCAGGAACAGCGCTTTCTCGCCATCGGCCACCATGACCAAAAGGCCATGTTTCAGGTTGATCTTGCTCATTTGCGGGCTCCTGCTTGAAGGTTCAAATCCAGCCGACGATTGTCTGTTACGGCAGGGGCAGAACGCGTGGCGAAGCGGGAACGTTCCACTTCGTTCGCCGAGATCGCACGCAGCCATATCGAGCCCGATCTATCGTCTATCCGAGCAATGTCGGAGGTGGCGGCTTTAATCTACTAAATTGGTAGAATTTAGAAAAAACAATTTTGCAGCTTGGCCGACTGCCGGATAAAAGAGCCGCAGAACAAGGCCTGCGGCAGTAGCTTGAATCCGCCTGATATGCGGATGTGGAATATTTTTCTCTTGGCCCTTTGGCTTGCGGAAAAGCGATTGCCTCCCGTCAGGGGATGCGCGAGTGGGTTCCTTCAGCTTTTTCGCGTCCGCGCCTAAAACTGCCGAATTGTTCCGGAATCTGTTCGTCATGCCGCACGCCAATCCCAAGCTCACCGCGTTCCCGGTCTTCATGCGGGTCGAAGGCGAAGCCGTGGCCATCGTCGGCGGCGGCGGCGAAGCATTGGCCAAGGCGCGGCTACTTGATCAGTCGAGTGCTGTGCTTCGCATCATCGCCGATGTTGCCGACGCCGAATTGCTGAGCTTCATCGCCACGACCGGCGCCATCCGTATCGACGCCCCCTACGACGCCGCGCATCTCGAAGGCGCGGTCCTGGTGTTTGCCGCCAGCGGCGACGAGAGGCTCGACCGCCGCGTCGCCGACGATGCGCGCCGCCTTGGCATTCCGGTCAATGCCGTCGACCGGCCGGAGCTGTGCGATTTCTTCACCCCGGCGCTGGTCAACCGCGCCCCTGTCGCCATCGCCATCGGCACGGAAGGCGCGGGTCCGGTGCTGGCGCAGATGCTGCGCAGCCGCATCGACCGCATGCTGTCGCCGTCGCTCGGGCCGCTGGCAGCGCTTGCCGCCTCGTTCCGGGGTGCCGCCGAAAAGCTGCTGCCGAAAGGCAACGCCCGCCGCCAGTTCTGGAGCAGTTTCTTCCAGGGGGCACCGGCGCGCGGCGTCGAAGCCGGCGAGCTTTCGCAGGCGCATGACGCCGCCACCGATCTGTTGCTGTCGAAGGCTCCGGCTTCGGGCCATATCGCCCTGGTCGGCGCCGGGCCAGGTGCTGAGGATCTTCTGACGCTGCGCGCGCATCGGCTTTTGATGGAAGCCGACGTCATCGTCTATGACGCGTTGGTGCCGGAGGCGATCGTCGCCATGGGCCGCCGCGACGCCGAGCGGCTGCCGGTCGGAAAACGCAAGGGATGCCACACCAAGAGCCAGGCCGAGATCAATGCGCTGCTGGTCGATCTTGGCAGGCAGGGCAAGCGCGTCGTGCGGCTGAAGTCGGGCGACCCGCTGGTGTTCGGCCGCGCCGGCGAGGAGATGGCCGCACTGCGCGATGCCGGCATCGCCTATGATGTCGTCCCCGGCGTCACCGCCGCCTTTGCCGCCGCCGCCGATTTCGAGCTGCCGCTGACGCTGCGCGGCGTCTCCTCGTCGATGGTGTTCACCACCGGCCATGATCTGAAGGGCAATTCGCTGCCGGATTGGGCCAAGCTCGCCATTTCCGGCGCCACCGTCGCCGTCTATATGGGCCGCTCGGTCGCCGCCGAAGTCGCCGGACGGCTGATCGAGGCCGGCCTGTCGCCGGACACGGCGGTTGCCGTGGTCGAGAATGCCAGCTTGCAGAACCGCCGCCGTTTCCACGGCACGCTGGCCGATTTGCCGTCGCTGGAAGAGCGTGCCGATCTGGCCGGTCCGGTGATGACCATCATCGGCGACGCGGTTGCCGGCGCCAACTTTGAACGTTCCGAGCCGCTCGCGGCCCATAACTATGAGGGCGCCGCCAACGCGGCCGACGCAGAGGTCGAGCCATGAAGATACTGACCGCAAACCGCCTCTCCGACGGCATCGCCGTCTGGTACGCCGATGGCGGCTGGGCCGAGACGGTCGACCATGCCGACCTTGCCCATGACCAAGCGGCAGAGGACAGGCTGGAAGCAATCGGCGCCAAGGCCAACGCCAACAATCAGGTTGTCGACGTCAATCTGATCGACGTTGAAGTCATCAATGGCGTCGTCGTGCCGGTACGCTTGCGCGAAAAGATCCGCGCCGCCGGCCCGACCATCCGGGAAGATCTGGGCAAGCAGGCTGCGCGGGCAGCGTAACAAAATACGGGCGGACGCGCCCTGAAAGACGAAACATGTACCGCTACGATGAGTTCGACCACGATTTTGTCCAGGCCCGCGTCGCCGAGTTCAGCGACCAGGTCGAACGCCGGCTGTCCGGCGAGATCACCGAGGATCAGTTCCGGCCGCTGCGGCTGATGAACGGCGTCTACCTGCAGCTGCACGCCTACATGCTGCGCATCGCGGTGCCCTATGGCACGCTGAACAGCGCGCAACTGCGCATGCTCGGCCACATCGCGCGCAAATACGACAAGGGCTACGGCCACTTCACCACGCGCCAGAACATCCAGTTCAACTGGCCGGCGCTGTCCGACATTCCGGCGATCCTGGCCGATCTCGCCAGCGTCGAGATGCATGCCATCCAGACCAGCGGCAATTGCATCCGCAACGTCACCGCCGATCACTTTGCCGGCGCCGCCGCCGACGAGGTCGCTGATCCGCGCCCCTATGCCGAGATCCTGCGGCAATGGTCGTCTGTGCATCCGGAATTCTCGTTCCTGCCGCGCAAGTTCAAGATCGCGGTGACCGGGGCCGAGCGCGACCGCGCCGCCATCCAGACGCATGATATCGGTCTGCATCTGAAGAAGAACGCCGCCGGCGAGCTCGGCTTTGCCGTCTATGTCGGTGGCGGCCAGGGCCGCACGCCGATGGTGGCGCGCAAGATCCGCGACTTCCTGCCGGAAGCCGACCTGCTGTCCTACTGCACGGCGATCCTGCGCGTGTACAACCTCTATGGCCGCCGCGACAACAAGTACAAGGCGCGCATCAAGATCCTCGTCCACGAGACCGGCGTCGAGGAAATCACCCGCCAGGTCGAGGCCGAATGGCAGGAGCTGAAGGACGCCGAGCTGAAGCTGCCGGAAGCCGACATCCGTGCCATCGACGCCTATTTCGCGCCGCCGGCACTGACCGCCCGGCCGGAAGGCGACGCGGCGATCAAGCTGGCGCGGCTCGATTCCAAAAGCTTCTCGGATTGGCTCGACCAGAATGTCGTGACGCATCGCCATCCCGACTATGCCGCGGTGACGATTTCGCTGAAAGGTATCGGCGAAGTGCCGGGCGATGCCACCGACAGCCAGATGGAAGCGGTCGCCGACATCGCCGAGAAATACGCGTTCGACGAACTGCGCGTCAGCCATGAGCAGAACCTGATCCTGCCGCATGTGGCGCGCGCCGATTTGAAAGCGGTCTACGACGCTTTGGTCGACATTGGCCTCGCGACGGCCAATTCCAACCTGATCAGCGACATCATCGCGTGCCCTGGCCTCGATTATTGCGCGCTGGCGACAGCGCGCTCGATCCCGATCGCGCAGGAGATTTCGCTTCGCTTCGCCTCGCTGGAGCGGCAGCGCGAGATCGGCGAATTGAAGCTGAAGATTTCCGGCTGCATCAATGCCTGCGGACATCACCATGTCGGCCATATCGGTATCCTCGGCGTCGAGAAGAAAGGCTCCGAACTCTACCAGGTGACGCTTGGCGGATCGGCCGACGAGAACACCTCGGTTGGCGAAATCATCGGCCGCGGCTTCTCTTCGGAAGAGATCACGGACGCCATCGAGCAGATCGTCGACACCTATCTCGGCCTTCGGCTCGGTCCCAGTGAACGTTTTATCGACGCCTACCGCCGTGTCGGTCCCGCGCCGTTCAAGGAGGCGCTCTATGCTGGCGAAACCAAGGCCGCTTGACCGCATCGTCGACGTCGACGACAGCATCGCCGCCAAAGCGGCGGGCTTCGACGCGCTGTATGGACATCTGAGCCCGCTCGACATCATCGAACGCGCGGCGAGCGAATTGTTTCATGACGAGATCGCCGCCGTGTCGTCCTTCGGCGCGGATTCCGCTGTCCTGCTGCATATGATCGCCAAGGTCGACCGCACGCTGCCGGTCATCTTCCTGGACACCGGCAAGCATTTCGAAGAGACGCTGGGCTATCGCGATGCGCTGGTCGCCGATTTCGGGCTGACCAACATCAGGGTGATCAAGCCCGAAGACGCGGCGCTCGAGCGGGTCGATCCGACCGGCAATCTGCACCAGAGCAATACCGATGCCTGCTGCGACGTGCGCAAGGTCGAGCCGCTGGCGCGCGGCGTCGCCCCCTTCCGGGCCTGGCTGACCGGCCGGAAGCGCTTCCAGGCGGCGACGCGAGCCGCGCTGCCGGTGTTCGAGGCGGTCGGCCCGCGCGTACGCATCAATCCGCTGGCGCACTGGACGACATCCGACCAGGCCGACTACATGCGCGCGCATGCGCTGCGCGAAAATCCGCTGGTTGCGTACGGCTATCTGTCGATCGGCTGTTTCCCGTGCACGCAGCCGGTGCAGCCGGGAGAGGATGCGCGCAGCGGCCGCTGGGCCGGTCATGCCAAGACCGAGTGCGGCATCCATCTGTCGGGACTGGAAGTGTCGCTGACCGACGCATCCCTTTAAGCTATGGTGATATTCAGGTGAGGTTGGCCTGCAACGGCGGCTTCCGCCCGGAGGCCGCCGGTTTCGTGTGGACCGGCTTTCGCGGACTTCGATTTTGGGGCTTTTAGGAATTTTCGATGACTGAACCGACGACAGCGGAGACCCGCCTCTGGACCCGGACGGGTTTTCGCGAGGACGAGTGGACACATGCCGAAAGTGCGGATGCACTGGCGGGCAATGGCCGCTTCATCCTGCCGTTGCAGGCATTTCTCGGCCTCGATGCCGAAGTGCGGCGCTCGGCCAAGGAGCGGCTTGGCGTCGCGCTGCAGCCCGGCGACCAGCTGGAAAAGATTGTGGATCTGCTCGACCAGCTGTCGCTGGTGGCGCTGGCCTTCCCGGCCTTCAGCGACGGCCGCTCGTTTTCCAAGGGCGAATTGCTGCGCAGCCGCTACCATTTCGAGGGCGCGGTCCGCGCCACGGGCCAGGTGCTCGTCGACCAGCTGCCGCATATGCTGCGCCTCGGCTTCGACGAGTTCGAGATCTCCAACCCGGTTCTGCTGAAGCGCCTCGAAGAAGGCCGCACAGGCGGGCTGGGCCTTTACTATCAGCCGACCGAAGCGTCGGAGCCGAAGGGGCCGAAATACTCCTGGCGGCGCGTTCGCAACAGCTGACGCAGCGGTAATTTCGCCTGTCTTTACAAAGACTGTGATCGGGCCTTCTCCTGGCTGTCCGGACGGAAATATCCGCCGGGCGCGAGGGAGGAATCGGCGCTCATCGGCGGCAACACCAATGCACCGTCCATCATGATCGCCGAAAAGGCGCCTGACATGATCAGGGCTGCAAGGTCTGGATGCGCGAGGAGCGCAAGGCTGCCTGAGCCGGTTTTTGGGAGATGCCGCCGCGCCTTCGGTGCGGCGGTTTCTTTCTTTGTCTTACGGAATTCCCAAGCGAAAGCCCGGAAAACCGCCTCACACTTTGCTGGAATTGCTTTTAGGCCAAGGCCCGCGCTTCGCGAAACGAGACCAGCTTGCGGCGGTTCTCGTCCCACAACGCAAGCTTGACGCAGCGCAGGCTGTCGAGGAGCGTGACGCGGCCGATGCCGCGCAGTTCGGGATAGTCGCGCAGCACTTCCTGCAGCCGGTAGCCCGGCACCTTGGCCGAGAGATGGTGCACGTGATGGACGCCGATATTGCCGGTGAACCAGTTCAGCACCGGCGGCAAATCATAATAGGACGAGCCGTGCAGGGCGGCACGCTGGAATTCCCACTCTTCGTCCTTCGCCCATTCCGTCTCCTCGAACTGGTGCTGGACGTAGAACAGCCAGATTCCGGCCGATCCGGCCAGGATCACGATCGGCAAATGGACGATCAGGAAAGCGCCGGGGCCGACCAGCCAGATAAGCAGCGCTGCCGCGACCGCGATGCCGAGATTGGTGGTCATCGACGACACCCAGGGCGTCAGGCCGCCGCGCATCATGCCGACCGGCAGCCTCTGCTCGACGATGAACAGCCAGATCGGGCCAAGGCCGAACATCACCAGGGGATGGCGGTAGAGACGATAGGCAAGGCGTCCCCGCCAAGACAGCTGCCGGTATTCAGCAACCGTCAACGTCCTGATATCGCCCATGCCGCGCTCGTCAAGATTGCCGGCGCTGGCGTGATGGGTGGCGTGCGCGCGCCGCCAGCAATCGTAAGGGGTCAGCGTCAGCACGCCGAGCGCGCGGCCGATCCAGTCGTCGGCAGTGCGGTTGGCGAAGAAGGAGCCGTGGCCGCAATCGTGCTGGATCATGAAGATCCGCACCAGAAAACCGGCGGCGGGAAGGATCAGGATCAAGCCCCACCAGTGGCCATAGGAATAGGCTGCCGAAGACAGCGCCCACAGCGTAACGAAAGGAATAAGGGTGATGGCGAGTTCAAGAGTGCTGCGTCGCCGGTCGGGCTTCTTGTAGCGCGCCAGGATCTTCAACCAGGCGCGCTTGCTGTTGGCGGCCGTCTCGGGGGAAATCATGTTCATCAGGAAGCATAGGCGGGGCGTCCCGCTGCCGCAAGGAAAAGCTCACGCAAAATTACTGCGCGTAATTGTCGCGCGATAGCATCGCTATTGACGGCGTTGGCCGCCGGCCATGCTGGCTTCTATGCCGTCCAGCCGGTCGAGCAGATCCCGGAAACGGGCGGGAATGTCGGCCTCGGTGCGGAAGGCCGGCAAGGTGCGCAAGAAGCGCGTCGTCGCCTCGGTGCCGAACTGGCGCCTGATGTCGGCGGCGAGCTCTTCGCTTCTGTTGCCAGTATTGCGGTCCATTGTCTCAAATCCTGTGTCGGTTTCAAAACTCCTCCAAGCTTTGAATGGTTCCCCATAGCGGGGTATTGGCAAGCAAAGGCTGCCGTTACGGTAAAGTTTGAATTAATTTTGAACGTCTTTGCGTCCCGCACCAAGTCCGACGGGCAGCCCGCAACATTGCCTGCTGTTGGGCGTCCTCCTGGGCTTGCCCCTTGATTTTTGGCCGCCAAACCTCGATATCGGGCGCAAATCCAAACCATTCGAATGACGGGAAATGGCGATGAGCGACCAGACAAAAGACGAACGCGCGCCCGAGGATATCGAAACGGCCGAGGCCGAGCGCATGCAAGGCGGCATCGACGGCGACTATGAAGCGCTGGTGCGGCTGCTGAAGGAAAACGAGGAGCTGAAGGACCGCGCGCTGCGGGTCGCGGCCGAGATGGAGAATCTGCGCCGCCGCACCGCCCGCGACGTGCATGATGCGCGCGCCTATGCGGTGGCCAATTTCGCCCGCGACATGCTGTCGGTGTCGGACAATCTGCGCCGCGCGCTCGATGCTATCCCCGCCGAGGCGAAAGCGGCCGGAGATGCCGGCTTCAAGGCGCTGATCGACGGCGTCGAGATCACCGAGCGCGCCATGCTGTCGACGCTGGAACGGCATGGGGTGAAGAAGCTCGAACCGGAAGGTGAGAAGTTCGACCCGAATTTCCACCAGGCGATGTTCGAAGTGCCCAATCCCGATGTGCCGGCCAACACCGTCGTCCAGGTCGTGCAGCCGGGCTATTCGATCGGCGAGCGCGTGCTGCGGCCGGCCATGGTCGGGGTCGCCAAGGGCGGCCCCAAGATCGCGGCCACCGAAGCGCCGGTCGAGCCGGGGCCGGTGAACGAGCAGGCCGAGAAGGATGCGTGAGTAGGGTAGGCAGTAGGGAATAGGGAATAGGGAATAGGGAATAGGGAATAGGGAATAGGGAATAGGGGCAGGCGTATCAATCGCGCGGCTTCGTGTTATTCATACTTTCCCTAATTCCCAATCCCTACTACCTCATGTCCCTGACACCCATCGACCTCCTCGACTATGCTGGCGTCGCCGTCTTTGCCGCGACCGGGGCGTTGGCGGCTTCGCGCAAGCAGCTCGACATTATCGGCTTCCTGTTTCTGGCCAGCGTCACCGGCATTGGCGGCGGCACGCTTCGCGACGTCATCCTCAACCTGCCCGTCTTTTGGGTCGCCAACTCCGGCTATGTGCTGGTTTGCGCGGCGGTTGCGGTGCTGGTCTTCTTCATCGCCCACCGCGTCGAATCCCGCTGGAAATGGCTGCTCTGGCTCGACGCCATCGGATTGGCGGCCTTTTCCGTAATGGGCGCGGCCAAGGGGCTGGCCATCACCGGCTCGCCGGTCGTCTCCGTTGTTATGGGCGTGTTGACCGCCACATTTGGCGGCATCCTGCGCGATCTGCTGGCCGGCGAGCCATCGGTGCTGCTCAGGCCCGAAATCTACGTCACCGCCGCACTCGCGGGCGCCGGCCTCTACACACTTGGCGATCTTGCCGGCCTGCCGCCGCTCGCCTCGGATGTCGCCGGCTTCGTCGCGGCTTTCCTGGTGCGCGGCGGCGCGCTGAAATTCGGCTGGACCTTTCCGTCCTACAAGAGCCGCCCGGGACGGCGACCGGAGGATATTCCGTAGGGAGAGGGATTAGGGAATAGGGAATAGGGAATAGGGAATAGTCGGTAGTCAGCAATTCGCGGCAGCCTTCACTACTGCCTACTGCCTACTGCCTACTGCCTACTGCCTCACGCCGCAAAGCGCTGCGCTTCCCCGCCATAATAGTTGACGTAGCGGGCGCCGATTTCCTTGACCGGCATCACCACGAACACATCGACGGTGGAGAACTCACGGTCGATGACGCAGCCGTCGCCGATGCGGGCGCCGACGCGCAGATAGCCCTTGACCAACGGCGGCATGGCCGCAATCGCCGCCTTGGCGTTGACCGCCTCGATCGGCATCAGGTCCATCGAGCAATAGCGCCCGGAGACCGCCCGCACATCCCAGGCGGAGTTGGTCCGGCAGTGATGGGCAAGGTAGGTGAGCGCCTCGGCATGTGCAGCCGGCACCGTGCCAGGGAACGAGGCACAACCGGTCATCACGCCGATCTCATAGTGGTTGATGTAGGCCCAGATGCCTTGCCACAGCGCCTCGATGGTGCGCTTCGAGCGGTATTCCGGCAGCACGCAGGAGCGGCCGAGCTCAAGGAAGCGCTGGCCGGGATGGCGGGCGATCAGCTTGGTCAGTTCGAACTCGCCTTCGGAATAGAAGCCGCCGGCGGTCGCCGCAATCTCTTGCCGCAGCAGGCGGTAAGTGCCGACGATGCGGCGATGCTCGGGGCCGGAGATCGAGGTGTCAAGCACCAGCAGATGGTCGCACAGCGGGTCGAAGCGGTCGGCGTCGCGCCGGTCCTGCGCCTGGAACAGGTCCTTCCTGGCGCCAAGCTCGTCATAAAACACCCGGTAGCGCACTTCCTGCGCGGCGGCGATCTCGGCCTCATTGCGGGCAAGCCGCACTTCGAGATTGCCGATACGGCCCAGCGGTGCGCCTGTTGCGACGGCATCGGCGTTCCGCGCGGCGAGCAAAGCGCCGCCTGCGCTGGGCCGAGTGTCACATTCCGGCATAACTGTATGCACGAGTGATTCTCCTTCGAGCCATCCCTCTTGGCACGGGGATACGGTGTAGGTGCAACAGGATTGTGACAGTACCGTGATACGGCGCGACGGGCAATACTTCGTCGGCTGGCGAAAACCCTCATTCGGCTACCTACGTGACGAGAGGATTGCGCCAGCGTCGCCTTGAAGCGCGTCGCGCTGGGACGATTCACGCGACGCGCTTCAAGTCTTTGTTTTGTGCATGTCGTCTTCTCAAAACCGGGGCCACTTTTGAGCGACATGAATTCAGGCGGCCACCTGGCCCTCGACGGCATGGACCAGCGCGTCGGGATCGAGCGGCTTGGTGACAAAGCCGCTGGCGCCATGGGCGAGCACGGTGTGGCGGGTCTTTTCCTGGCTGTCGGCCGAAAGCACCATGATCGGAACCGGCGGCACAGCCATTTCCTCCTCGTGGCGGCGGATGGCGGCGATCGCGTCCAGCCCGTCCATGACCGGCATGTGCAAATCCATCAGCACCACATCGAAGCGATTTTTCAGCCCGGCTTCGGTCACCGCCTCGACCGCGGCCTTGCCATTGCCGACCACTTTCACGCGATGTCCCGCCTTCAAAAGCGTGGCGCGGGCAAGCATGGCGTTGATGTCGTTGTCTTCGGCGATCAGCACCGACAAACCTTGCTGGCGCCCGCCATGGGCACGAAGCGAGGACGCACCGGTCTTTTCCGGCTTGGGCGGCGGCAAGGCAGAGGCATGACTGGTCAGCAGCATGCGCAGCAGGGTTTCGCCGCGCACCGGCCTCGCCAGGAAGGTGGCGTAGCCGTTGGTGCGGAATTCGCCAAGCATGCCGCGGTCGGTCGGCGCGATCAGCGTGATCGCCTCGCAATCGGCAAAGCCACTCTGGCGCAGGCGCTTGAGCAGTCTGCCGTCGCCGTCCTCCAGGGCCGCGTCGATCAACAGCACATCGCAATGTTCGGCGAAGGGCGTCGCCTGGGAAGCGGTTGCGGCGACCTCGACGGCGCCGCCATGGGCGCGGATGGTGCGGGCGATGGCGTCGGCCTCGACGGCGTTCTTCGACACGATCACGGCGCGCCGGCCGGCCAGGATGTTCTGCCGGTTCTGCGGTGCTTCGGTTGCTCCTGCAGCCGGGATCTCGAAGACGAATTCCGATCCCTCGCCAAGCCGGCTCGACACCGAAATGGCACCGCCCATGGCGGCGACCAGGCGCCTCGATATGGCCAGACCGAGGCCGGCGCCCCCATGGGTGCGGGTCGAGGTGCCGTCGGACTGTTCGAACTCCTCGAAGATGCGCTCCATATCCTCTTCGCGCAGGCCAGGGCCGGTGTCGGCGACGGTGAAGCAGATGCGGTCGCTGGTCTCGGTGCGGGCCCGTGCAACCGAAACCAGCACGCCGCCGGTGTCGGTGAACTTGATCGCATTGCCGATCAGGTTGAGCAGCACCTGCCTGACTCTTCCCGGATCGGCCATGATCATCTGTGGCACGTCGGGCTCGACATGACAGCCGAGGCCGATGTTCTTGGCGAAGGCTTTCGCCGCCATCAGTTCGATGATGTTGTCGGCGATTTCGCGCAGCGATGTCGGCTGCGGCTCCGGGTCGAAACGGCCGGCCTCGATCTTGGAATAGTCGAGCAAATCCTCGATGAGCGCCAAAAGGGCGCTGGCCGAGGTCGAGACAGCGCCGACATAGGTGCGCTGCTCGGGCGACAGATTGGTGTCAGCCAGAAGCTTGGCCATGCCCATGATGCCGTTCATCGGCGTGCGGATCTCATGGCTGACGGTGGCGAGGAAGCGCGACTTGGCCTGGCTGGCATATTCGGCGCGCTCACGCGCGGTGATCAACGAGGATTCGGCGCGCTTGCGGGCGGTGATGTCACGGGCAATCGCCCGGTGCGAGACGGCGCCGCTATCCTTGTCGCGCACCGACAGTTCGATCCACGAGAACCAGCGCGGACCGTTCGGGGTACGTATGGAGACGTCGGTGGAACTCAGGCATTCATGATCGGAAAAGGCGGCGTCGGGAACGATACCGACATCGATGCCGAGGTCGGCCAGAGTCCTGCCGGCAAGGTCGCGCTGATCGGTTCCGACGAGGCCGGCGAAAACCATGTTCGCATAGACGATGTGGCCGTCGCGGTCGCGGTGGACGACGAGATCGCCGAGCGCATCGATCAGCCCGCGAAAACGCTCCTCGCTCTCCTGCATCTCCCACATGCGGTCGGCCAGCGTCTCGATCTCGGCGCGGCTGCGGGCGGCGGTTTCGTCGAGCAAGGCCGTCGCGCGGTGGACGGTGCGGCGGTTGCGCAGGTGCATGGCGACGCCGGCAAGGCCGGTCGCCAGCAGACCGAACGTGATGAAGATCGGCGCGCCGGTGAGGTGAGACAGGCCCGCCAGCACGACGCTGGCGACGACCGTCAGGAACAGCAGGCCCTCGTGCGTGGCGCGCGGAAAATCCGGCGCCAGCGGCGGCGCAGCAACATGCTGCCGCTTGGGCGTCGCCGGGTTCGGCCCGTCGATGCTTTCGGCGTGGCTCTTCTCTTTCCTGGCGGACTCCGCGATCATGCGGAAATCCTTGCCAGATAGAGATTATGGAAAAGCGCGGCGGATCGTTCGAATTTTAGCGGTCATGCATTTTTGCCGCCCGTTCTGGCGGCTTCGGGGCCTCACATATCCACGACCATGCGCCCCCTGATCTTGCCCTCGACGATGTCGTGGGCGGCGGCGATGATGTCGTCGAAGCCGATGGTCGTCGACAGGCCGGCGAGCTTTTGCAGATCGAGATCGCTGCCGATGCGGCGCCAGGCTTCGAGGCGCACGGCCTTGGGCGCCATCACCGAATCGATGCCGAGCAGCGAGACGCCGCGCAGGATGAACGGGGCGACGCTCGACGGCAGATCCATGCCACCCGCCAGGCCGCAGGCGGCGACCGCGCCGCCATAGGCGGTCATCGACAGCACATTGGCCAGCGTGTGGCTGCCGACGGCATCGATGCCGCCGGCCCAGCGCTCCTTGGCCAGCGGCTTGGCCGGCTGGGAGAGTTCCTCGCGCGAAATCACTTCGGCGGCACCGAGGTCGATCAGATAGGAGCTTTCGGCGTTGCGGCCGGTCGAGGCGATGACGTGATAGCCAAGGCTGGACAGGATCGAGACCGCGACCGACCCAACGCCGCCGGCTGCACCCGTCACCACCACCGGGCCGCGATCCGGCAGGATGCCGTGCCGCTCCAGCGCCATGACGCTGAGCATGGCCGTATAGCCGGCGGTGCCGACCGCCATCGCATCGTGCGCGCTGATGCCGTCGGGCAACGGCACCAGCCAGTCGCCGTTGACGCGGGCGCGCCCGGCATAGGCGCCGAAATGCGTCTCGCCGACGCCCCAGCCATTGAGGATGACCTTGTCGCCCTTGCGCCAGTCGGCATGCGATGAGGAGAGGACGGTTCCGGCGAAATCGATGCCCGGCACCAGCGGCCAGCGGCGGATCACTGGCGCTTTCCCAGTGATGGCCAGCCCGTCCTTGTAGTTGACCGTCGTCGCCTCGACCGCGACGGTTACGTCGCCTTCCATCAGATCGGCTTCGCCGAAATCGACGACCTCCACCGACTGTTTCTTTTCGGCGTCGCGCGAAACGAGGATGGCTTTGAAGGTTTCAGGCATCTCTTCTCCTCGGCTTCGCAAAGGCTGGCGGTCGGCATTGGCTGGCTCTGGCCGAACTGTGCGGCGACCGTCCGGCGAGGTCAATTGGTCAAAAGAGTCGGGCCGTCAGGCTTCTGGGCCTTGCGGCTTGGCCTCGCGCCGCCAGCCTATGAACTCGTCGAAGACGACCAGCGCCGCGCCGACCGAAATGAAGGCATCGGCGAGGTTGAAGACGGCGAAGGACCATACCGGCGTGTGGAACAATATATAGTCGATGACGTGGCCGTAGACGGCGCGGTCGATCAGATTGCCGATCGCACCGCCGATGATCAATGCAAAGCCGATGCGGGCCAGCACATGGCCGGCGGGGGTGCGCGTTGCGAGGTAAAGCACAAAGGCAACGACCACGACCGCGATGACGACCAGGCCGGTGTCGCCGAAGGACGAGAACATCGAGAAGGCGATGCCGGTATTGTAGGTGCGAAACAGCGCCAGGAATGGCACCATGTCGAGCTTTTCCTGGAAGCCGAGGCCGGTCTCGATCAGATGCTTTATCCACTGGTCGAGCGCGATTGCCACCACCACCAGCAGCGCATAGGGAGACCATGATTTCACGATGTGGCGTCCTCGGGGGCAAGTTTCAGCGCTCCGCGCCGAATCTCGAACAGCATGATTCCGGTGGCGACCGCCAAATTGAGTGAATCGGCGCGGCCGGCCTGCGGAATCCGCAGCAGCCGGTCGCAGCTTTCCGCCAGATTGTCGGGCAGGCCCTGCTGCTCATTGCCCATCATCAAGAGCACCGGTCCTCGGGAGAAATCGACCGAGCGGTAGTCGACCGCACCCTTCAGGTGGGTGCCGACCACCAGGCCCGAGAAGCTGTTTCGCCAAGCCAGAAATGCTTCCGGCGTCGCCTTGGTCACCGGCACGGCGAAGATCGAGCCCATGGTGGCGCGCACGGTCTCGACAGAAAAAGGATCGGTAGTCTCGCCGACCAGGATGACGCCCTTGGCGCCGACGGCATCGACGGTGCGGATGACGGTGCCGAGATTGCCGGGATCGCGCACCCGGTCGAGCGCCACCCAGACGTCGCCGTCGTGAGCGCGGATGTCTCTTAGCGGCAGCAGTTTTTGCCGGAAGACGCCGACCACCATTTGCGGATTGTCGCGGCGAGTGATGGCGACCAGCACTTTTTCGGACACTTCCAGCACGGTGCCGCCGGCGGCAACCGTGCGCGCCGCCACCTTTTCGACCGCCGCATTGCCGCGTCCGGCCTTGGCGAAAACCAGCGTCCTGATCGACCAGCCGAGGTCGAGGGCGTCGATGACCAGCTTCAGCCCTTCGGCCATGAAGGCGTTCTGCTGGTCGCGGAATTTCTTCTGGGCGAGCGCCTTGATGTCCTTGATCAGCGGATTGGCAAGGCTGGTGACTTCCTTGACCTGCCCGGGCGCACCTGCGTGCCGCTCATTCATTCGGGACTCCCGGGCATTCAGGTCTCCCGGGCATTCAGGCCACCCAGCGCGAAAACAGCGATGTCGACAGCGCCCGGCCGGCGGATTGCTCGCGGATGATCAGTTCGCCTGATTCAACCGTGCCGCCCATGCCGGCAAAGGTGTCGCGCATCAAGGCATGGATGGCGAAGAAGGAGGCGCGGATGGAATAGGCGGTCAGCACCACGGCGAGCGGTTTCGGCGTCAGAATCGCGCGGCAAAGATCGGTCAGGCCGGGCAGGTCCTCGAACAACTGCCAGACCTCGCCCTTGGGGCCGCGGCCATAGGCGGGCGGGTCGAACAGGATGATGTCGTAGCGGCTGCCGCGGCGCTCTTCGCGCTCGGCGAATTTCACTGCATCGTCAACGATCCAGCGGATCGGCTTGCTGCCGAGACCGGCCATTTCCTGGTTTTCGCGCGCCCAGCCGACCGCCTTCTTGGAGGCATCGACATGGGTGACCTCGGCGCCGGCACGGGCGGCTACGAGAGATGCGAGCCCGGTATAGCCGAACAGGTTCAGCACCTTGACCGGGCGCTTGGCCGCCGCGATCAGGCTGGCCATATGGTCCCAGTGCGAAGCCTGCTCGGGGAAGACGCCGACATGGCGAAACGAGGTGAAGCGGCCGAGATAGTCGATGCCGTCATGCTTCATCGGCCAGGTCTCGCCCAGCGGTACCTTCGGGAACCGCCAGCGGCCGATGCCTTCCTCGTCGGTGTCGCCGGTGAAGATGGCGTCGGCTCGGTCCCAGTCCCTGGCGGGCAAGGCCTTTTGCCAGATCGCCTGTCCCTCGGGCCGCACGATGCGGTAGGGGCCGTATTGTTCGAGCTTCTCGCCGGCGCCGCTGTCGAGCAGTGCATAATCCTGATTGGCCGCCACTTCGAGGATCACCGGCAGGCACTCAGTGGGCAGGATGCCTTCGCGACGCGCCAGGATACGGGGGGCGGGCTTCGGATCAGACCGGTCGTCCGGTTTTGTTTCGTGGCGTTGCTGTCTGGCTTCGGGTCGGACTGGTACGGTGCCCGGCAGCGGCCGCGCCTGTTCGGTCCTGCCCTTTGCGGGCGGACGGTTGTCGCGGCGTTTGTCGCGAAAGGACTTCAAGCAGGAGCGTCTCCGGAGGCGGCAGGCCGCTTTTGACATAGGGTCACCGGCTGCGCAAACAAAATGGTCGAGCGTGCGAATGTCTGAGGTGGTGGACCTCGCTGAGGAAACAGGCAAATCTCGAATCATGTCCCGTTCCGAACGCCTGCTCGACCTGATCCAGATCCTGCGCCGGCATCGCCGGCCGGTGAGCGGTCGCACGCTTGCCGGCGAGATGGACGTTTCGATCCGAACGCTCTACCGCGACATTGCCACGCTGCAGGGGCAAGGCGCGCCGATCGAGGGCGAGGCTGGGCTGGGCTATGTGCTGAAACCCGGCTTCATGCTGCCGCCACTGATGTTCACCGACGAGGAGATCGAGGCCATCGTTCTGGGATCGCGTTGGGTTGCCAGACAACCGGACAAGCGGCTGTCGGCCGCCGCCACCGACGCGCTGGCCAAGATCGCCGCTGTGCTGCCGGATGATCTGCGCGAGGACCTCGATGCGACCGCGCTTTTGGTCGGGCCGCACGGCGATGCTGTCGAAAGCATCGACCTTGGCCTGATGCGCCAGGCGATCCGCAACGAGAGAAAACTCGGCTTTCTTTACCGCGATGCCGGCGGCGCCGCCTCCGAGCGCTTGATCTGGCCATTCGCGCTCGGCTTTTTCGACAAGGTGCGGGTGGTGGTGGCCTGGTGCGAGACGCGGCAGGATTTCAGACATTTTCGCGCCGACCGGATGTCGGGGCTCAACACCACGGATATCCGCTATCCGCGTCGTCGGCAGGCGCTGCTGAAGGAATGGCGCGCGACGCTGGACGCACCGGAGCGCCAGCCTGGCGCTTAATGCTCCTTTCCACGCGCCCACAAGACGCTGCTGCCAGAATCTGACAGTGGGGTCACCTATGCTCCTCCAATCGAAACCTGGAGAGCAGACATGAACACCCCTAATTTCGTCATCCTTTATGTCGACAGCCCGGAGCGGAGCGGCGCCTTCTACGGTGCGCTGCTGGGACGCCAGCCGGTGGAGACGTCGCCGACCTTCGTGCTGTTCGTGCTCGACAATGGCTTCAAGCTCGGCCTGTGGTCGCGCCACACGGTGGAGCCGTCGGCCGCGGGCGGCGGTGCGGAGCTCGTCTTCGCGTTGGACCGGCCTGATGCGGTGGACGCCGCCTACACGGACTGGGCAGGACGCGGCTTGACCGTTCTGCAGACGCCGACCGACATGGACTTCGGCCGCACCTTCGTTGCGCTCGATCCCGACAAGCACCGGCTGCGCGTCTACTGGCTGAACGACGGAGAACAGGCCAATGGGGAACAGGCCAATGGAGAACAGAAATGAGTGCGCACTGGATCGCGGTCGCTTCCGCCGAACATGTCCGGCGCGGCCGCGAGGCCGGCTTCATGCAGGTCAACCACGGCAAGGCGGCACCTTTGCGCCGCATCAAGCCCGGCGACGGCATCATCTACTACTCGCCGACCACAATTCTGCGCGAGAAGGACGGCCTGCAGGCCTTCACGGCAATCGGCACCGTGCGCGAAGGCGAGCCTTACCAGGGCGACATGGGCGGTGGCTTCACGCCGTTCCGCAGGGATGTCGAATGGGCCAAGGCCGAGGAGGCGCCGATCAAGCCGCTGCTCGAGCAGCTCGACTTCACCGCGGGCAAATCGAACTGGGGTTATCAACTGCGCTTTGGGCTGTTCGAAATTACGGCGCATGATTTCGCGCTGATCGCCGAGGCGATGGGCGCTGCCATGAAGGCCGACTGACCGGCCATTCCTACCATGGTAGCGGCAGCTTCCGAGACATTCGAGATGCTCTGCCGTTGCCTCAAAGCGGCGGATCGCCGGGAACTTTAGCCGACGTTGCCTGAACGCGCGCCGGCAGGCGCGCTGCTCCGATTTATCAGCGCCGCACCCATTCTGGTTCTGATCGAATTGGCCTTCGGCTTTGCCGATATTGCTGCGATTTCAGGCATGGCGGTCTACTTCGTTCGCGTCGGCCACTCCGAAGCTTTCGCAGCATACGCCATTACCGTGCTGTCACTTCCCACCGCGTTTGCCCAGCCTCTGGTCGGATGGTTGCTGGACAAGACATCGCGTGCCGGTGTGACGATCTGCTGCGGCCTTTTAGGAGCGGTCGCGTTCCTGGCAATCCCGTTTTTGCAATCCGAGGCCGCTATCCTGGTGGTGTTCGCTATAATCGGCGTTGCAACATTCGCCTTGAGCACTTGTGCCCTCACAATCTTGGGCGAGCGCTTCGAGGGCGGGATGTTAGTAGCCGGAACTGCTAGCTTTTCTTTGGCCTACTCCATAGGCAGCGTTATGGGATCGACTGGAACCGGGTCACTCATGGACTGGATTTCGCCAAGAGCCGTACCAATAAGCGTTGGCTTGGGTCTCCTCGCTTTCACAATTCTAGTTTCTTTCAAACGCCCGTAGATTTGTCGGTCACCACTGACGTACGCGAAGCGGCGATTTGGCCCGAAAGCCGCCGTTCCGCTTCCCCACGCTTCTCAGTCGCTTGGTCTTCTACGCCTAATGTTTGGATGGGACCAAGGCGCGGGCAGCGCGGAGGCGGTCAGGAAGTTTGGCCTCAGGAACGGCGCCGGCGCCGGTGCAGGCAGACGCTACTGCTTGAGCGCGTTGTAGACGGCAATGCCGGTGGCAAGGTCTTCGAGGGCGGCGCCGACCGACTTGAACAGCGTGACCTCAGTGGGGCTCTGCCGGCCCTGTTTTTCCCCGCGCGCCAGCTCATGCAGATCGGCGACGATGGCTTCCGGCTTCAGCACGCCGGAGGCGAGCGGCTGGACGATGTCGCCGGCTTCCTTGGTGGCGCCGGCGCGGGTGTCGACATAGACGCGGGCGCGCGCGGTCGCGTCGTCGTCGCTCTCGCGCATGGGCGGCGTGAAGCCGCCGACCAGATCGACATGCGCGCCCCGCTTGAGCAGCGCACCCTTGACCAGCGGCGTCGTCGTGATCGTCGCCGATGAGACGATGTCGGCCTCGGCGAGTTCGGCGTCGAGATCGCTTGCGGCCTCGGCGTTGAAACCGTCCGCGCGCAAATCAGCCGCGACCTTTTCGGCATTGGCGGGCGTGCGGTTCCAGATGCGGATGGTCTTGATCGGCCGCACCGCGGAGTGCGCCTTGGCGAGGAACGGCGACAGCGCGCCGGCGCCGACCACCAGAAGCCGCGATGCGTCCTCGCGGGCGAGATAGGAGACGGCCAGCGCCGAGGCGCAAGCGGTGCGCCACTGTGTCAGCCGTTGGCCGTCGATCAGCGCTTCGGGCTCACCGGTGGCGCCGTTGAGCAGGAGATAGAGCCCCATCACCGCCGGTTTGCCGATGGCGTTGTTGTCGGGCGATACGGTGACGATCTTGACGCCGATATGACCGCCGACCGACGTGCCGGCCGCATGGAAGTCGGTCCACGCCGGCATCAACAGCAGCGTGGAAGTGGCACCGTCGGGCCGTTCGACTCCGTGATGATGGCGGACGGGTTGCACAGCACCCTCGCGGAAGGCCGCGCGCAATGTCTCGACCAGCCCGGGAAAGGTCAGCGCCTGGTCGACAGCGTCGGCCGAAATGGTCAGCATGCAAAACTCCGCGAAGACAAAAGCTTCGGCTTCAGGCCGTTGGCTTCGGCAGCGCCGGACCCTGGCCCGAGCCTTGCAGTGCGGCGGGTACCCGGCTGACCGCCTGGCGCAAATTCTCGGCCTCGACCCCGCGCTGGCGCGCCAGCTTGCGGTAGCGGCCCTGCTTGACCCAGGTCGCTAGGCTGCCGACGACCATGCCGATGGCGAGCGCCACGAACAGGAAGATGAACAGCGGCAAGGTCAGCGTCAGTTTCGGATTGCCGGGGTTGAACGGGTCGAGCGTGAAGGCGACCAGCTCGCGGTTGGCGACGGCCAGCGCAATCAGGATGACGGCGAGCGGCACGAAGACCACGATAAGTATGAAGCGGTTCAACATAGAGATTCCCTGGAGAAGGCAGGCCTTGATAAGGTCGGCGCGTGGTCCGCGCCTACTTGCCGCCATTCAGCCTTTCACGCAATTCCTTTCCGGTCTTGAAGAACGGCACCCACTTCTCCTCGACCTCGACGGATTCGCCGGTGCGCGGGTTGCGGCCGGTGCGGGCAGGGCGATTCTTCACCGAAAAAGCGCCGAAGCCACGCAACTCGACCCGATTGCCTTCCGCCAGGGCATCGGTGATCTCGTCGAAGATCGCTCCCACGATGTTTTCGACGTCGCGCAGGAAAAGATGCGGGTTGCGCGTGGCAATGATCTGCACAAGCTCGGATTTGATCATCAGAAAGGTCCCCGTGAAAGCGCTGCGGTCAAATTATCAGGATGATTTTATTTGCTTTTTTACTCGCCCCAACCGGCAGATCAAGGGTGCCAGACGGAAACGAGACCGTCAAGAAACAAGCGATCCGCGCCAATTTCGTGAAGCACGTCGCTGCCGGCCTCCGACAGGCCGAGCGCGCTGCCGACGCTGCGCGCTATTGCTTTCGAGAACAGGAAGCCGCCACGCCGCTCGGTGTCCTTCCATTCCACCACCTTGAGCTTGGCGTCGACACCCTTGGTCGCCAGCCAGTCGATCGCCACGCTCTCGCCGCCGACAGCGTCGATCAGACCGTTGGCAAGGCCCTGGCGGCCGGTGAAGATCGAGCCGTCGGCAAGGGCCAGTGCCTGATCGCGGGTCATTTTGCGGCGCTCGGCGACGATGCCGACGAACCAGTCATAGCTGTCGAGGATGAGCTTGCGGACCATGGCTCGCTCGTCTTCATTGGTCGGCTTGAAGGGCGAGGGCGATGCCTTCAGCGGCGAGGATTTCACTTCCTCGAGCTTGATGCCGACCTTGTCCATCAGACCGCTGACATCGGGATACTGGATGAGCACACCGATCGAGCCGACGATCGACGTCTTGCGGGCAACGATATGGTCGCTGGCACTGGCGATCATGTAGCCGGCCGATGCGGCCAGCGTGCCGACCTCGGCCACCACCGGCTTGTCGGCGGCAAGCTTGCGCACCTCCTCGTAGATCGATTCGCCGCCGACCGTGGTGCCGCCGGGCGAATCGATCGCCAGGATGACGCCCTTGACCTGCGAGGACGTGCGGATGGTTTCCAGCCGCTTGATCAGTTCCTCGTCTTCGGTGATTGTGCCTTCGATCCTGACCTTGGCGATGTGGTCGACGGAAGAACCGCCGAGGTCGCCGCCATAGAACCAGCTTGCAAGCGCAATCACCCCAAGGGCCACGACGGCAATGGCGGCGCCGCGCCAGAAGGTCAGCTTGCGCCGCAAGCGGCGGCGGTCGATCAGGTCGTCGGCTCTCAGTGCCATGGTCTGCCTCACAGTCGGTGGGAAGCGATGCTTTTAAAGCAAGCGTCCGCGCCCGGCTACCTCTTCCTCAAGGGCCTGCGACGAAGCGACCTTCACGACGGAGGCATTTCAGGAAAAAATGACGCGGCGCGTTCGTTTCTGCTATGAAGTGACGAAATTGTGTCGCCTGAGTTCCGTCTGTAAAACAGCGGCCGTCACATTTTTGCGGTTTTCCTCCGCTTTTGCTTGCTTGCGGGGGCCGGCAACCCACCTATAGCAGGTGTTTTGGCGGACAAGGGTTTATTAGAAGTCAGTCATGCTTGCGCGATCGAACGAACCGACCAATGCCGATGCGGCCTTGGCGCCCACGGCGCCAGCGGGCACGCGCGGCGACGCCTTCGACCGCGCCCAGCGCCACTCGCGCCGCGTGCGCGTGCTTAAGTTTGCCGTGCCGGTGCTTGCCGCCGGGATCGCGGTTGCGTTTCCGGTCTATTCCTATCTGGCGGCGCCGATCAACATTTCGATACAGGCAGACGGCACCGCTTTCGCGGATGGCAAGCTGGTGATGGCCAATCCGAAGCTCAACGGCTTCACCAAGGACAAGCTGCCCTATTCGCTGACGGCCTTGCGCGCCATCCAGGATGTCGGCAAGCAGGACATCATCGAACTCGAAGGCATCCATGCCAAATTGCCGCTGACGGCCGACAATGTGGCGACCGTCGACGCCAAGCGCGGGATCTACAACAGAAACGCCAACACGATGGACATGACCAGCGACGTTACCGTCACCACCACCGACGGCGTCGCTGCCATCTTCAAATCGGTCTTCCTCGATATGGGCAAAGGCTCTATGAAGACAGGTGATGCGGTCGATGTCAGCCGTAACGGCTCGCGGATCACCGCGGGTTCAATGTCGGTCGAAGACAATGGCAAGGTCATCGTTTTCGAGAACAAGGTAAGCGTTCACATCGATCCGGCCACTATGAAGGCGGCAGAGGCAAAGAGCGGAGAAACGAATGCGTCCCAGTAATTCGGCACGGCTAGTCGCCGCAGCTTCGGCCTTGCTGTTGCTGGGTATGGCGCCGTCCTGGGCTCAGTCCAGCGCCAGCAGCCAGTCCGGGCTCAAACTGTCGGGCGACCAGCCGATCCAGATCGAGAGCGACAAACTTGAGGTCCGCCAGGCCGACAGCATGGCGCTGTTCAGCGGCAACGTCACCGTCACGCAAGGGCCAACGCTGCTCAAGGCCGGCAGCATGGAGGTCTACTACGTCAAGGACCCCAACGCCGCCAAAGGTGCTGCCGCCGGCGCTTCGGCGATGACCGGTTCGGCCAATATCGACCATCTGGTGGTCAAGAACAAAGTCTACATCAAGTCGAATGACCAGATCGCCACCGGCGACAACGCCACGTTCGACATGAAGACGCAGGTGCTAGTTCTGTCGGGCAAGGAGGTCGTCTTGTCCCAAGGACCCAACGTCCTCAAGGGCTGCAAGCTCACCGTGCAGATGAAAAGCGGCCTTGCTCAGGTCGATGGCTGCGGCGGGCGCGTCATCATGTCGATGACGCCGCCACCGAAATCCGAGGCCCCGAAGCCCGAATGACTGGCGTGTCTTCGCTGCTGACCCGCCTTCCGGGACGGGCGGCCAGTAAACTTGCAGCACCGGCCACAGTCACCGTTGATTCCTCGAAGTTCAAGGGCACCCTGATCGCCAAGGGTCTGACCAAGAGCTACAAGGGCCGCAAGGTGGTCAGCGGTGTCACCATCGGCGTGCGCGCCGGCGAGGCCGTCGGGCTGCTCGGGCCGAACGGCGCCGGCAAGACCACCTGTTTCTACATGGTCACCGGCTTGGTGCCGGTCGATGAGGGCACGATCGAGATCGACGGTTTCGACGTCACCTCGATGCCGATGTACCGCCGCGCCCGCCTCGGCATCGGCTATTTGCCGCAGGAAGCCTCGATCTTCCGCGGCCTGAATGTCGAGCAGAACATCCGCGCCGTGCTCGAAGTGGTTGAGAAGGACCGCAAGGTGCGCGAGCGCAATCTCGACGAACTGCTCGAGGAATTTCACATCAGCCATCTGCGGAAGTCGCCGTCCATGTCGCTGTCGGGTGGCGAGCGGCGGCGTCTTGAGATCGCCCGAGCTTTGGCGACGCGCCCGGCCTACATGCTGCTCGACGAGCCGTTCGCCGGCATCGACCCGATTGCCGTCGCCGACATCCAGCAACTGGTTCGTCATCTAACGGCGCGCGGCATCGGCGTGCTGATTACCGACCACAATGTGCGCGAAACGCTCGGCCTCATCGACCGCGCCTACATCATCCATGCCGGCCAGGTGCTGACTCATGGCCGTGCCGACGAGGTGGTGGCGAACCCCGATGTGCGCCGGCTCTACCTCGGCGAAGGTTTCACGCTCTGAGCGTGAAATTTGTTTCCTGACGTGATTTTTGCCGCCCCGCCGGGCTTTTTTCTCCGATTTTGCGTGAGATAATGCTTCGGTAGGGGCCTTTTGCCATCGTTCGCCTTGACAAGCAAAAGCCGGGCCAGTTTCTATGGAAGGTCGGAAAAATTCATTTTCCGGCAGCTTCTGATGTGTAGGCTTCCGGGTGCAGAAGGGCGTTTGAAACCGAACCATGGCGTTGGCGGCGAAACTACAGCTACGACAATCCCAGTCGCTGGTGATGACGCCGCAGCTGATGCAGTCGATCAGGCTGTTGCAGCTCACCCATGTCGAGCTCGACCACTTCATCGACGACGAGATCGAGCGCAATCCGCTGCTGGAGCGCGCCGAGCCCCAGGATGACGCCGCAAGCGACCAGGTGCAGAAGGGCGATGCCGCTCCTGAGCCTGCTGCCGATGGCGACTGGTTCGAAAACGAGACGGCGTGGAGCGCCGAAGCGATCTCCGACAAGCTCGACAGCTCGCTGGAAAATCTGTTCCCCGACGATCCCGGCACCAGCGAGCGGCTCGGTCCGGACCTGACGGCGCAGTGGAAGTCGGCCACCGGCAATAGTTCGTCCGGTTCTTCCGAAGGCTTCGACGTCGGCGACATGGCCGCCGCGGCGATCACGCTGCGCCAGCATGTCGGCGAGCAGATCGCGCTTGCCTTTGCCGATCCGGCCGCAAGGCTGATCGCAGCCGAACTGGCCGACGGCCTGGACGAGGCCGGCTATCTGCGCGCCGATCCCGCCGAGATCGCCAAACGGCTCGGCGCCGATCAGGCGGTGGTGGCCAAGGTGCTGGCAGCCTGCCACACATTCGAGCCGGTCGGCCTTTTTGCGCGCGACCTTGCCGAATGCCTGTCGCTGCAACTTGCCATGCGCGATCGTCTCGATCCGGCGATGAAAACGCTGATCGGCAACCTCGAACTCCTGGCGCGGCGCGATTTCCAGACGCTGAAGCGGCTTTGCGGGGTTGACGAGGAGGATCTTCTCGACATGCTGGCCGAAATCCGCGCGCTCGATCCGCGTCCGGGCACGGCATTTTCAGGCGGCGCCAGCGATGCCATCGTCGCCGATGTCGAAGTCCGTGCCGCCAATGACGGTAGCTGGACGGTCGAGCTCAATGCCGAGACGCTGCCGCGCGTGCTGGTCGATCACATCTATTTCGCCCAGGTCTCGCCGCATGCGAAGAATCAGGCGGAGAAGGATTTCCTGGCCGAATGCCTGCAGAATGCCAACTGGCTGACGCGGAGCCTCGACCAGCGGGCAAAGACGATCCTGAAAGTGGCGTCGGAAATCGTGCGCCAGCAGGACGCTTTTCTCGTCCATGGCGTGCGCCAGCTCAGGCCGCTCAACCTGCGCACGGTGGCCGATGCCATCGGCATGCATGAATCGACCGTCAGCCGGGTGACGGCCAACAAATACATGCTGACGCCGCGTGGCGTGTTCGAGCTGCGTTATTTCTTCACGGCTTCGATCGCGGCGTCGGGCGGCGGTGATGCGCATTCCTCGGAAGCGGTGCGCGACCGCATCAAGCAGCTGATCGACGAGGAAAAGCCCGCCGATGTGCTGTCCGATGACGCAATCGTCGATATGTTGAAGGAAAGCGGCGTCGATATTGCCCGGCGCACGGTGGCCAAGTACCGGGAGGGTATGAATATTCCCTCGTCGGTGCAGCGGCGGCGTGAAAAGCGCGCTCTGGCGAGCGCGGGGCGCTAGCTCTGCTTGCCCGGCAAGGCTTTTGCTATGGTTGGATTTCCACAACTTTCGACCTTAAAGCGCGTCGCGCTGAAACGGATTCATGCGACGCGCTTTAAGTCTTTGTTTTGATGCATGTCGTTGTCCCAGAACCGCAGCGCACTTCTGGGCGACATGCATTAATTGACAAGCTGCAATGAAGTGTCTAGAAGCCCGCCCGCATGAGACGGGCTCGCGGCCCGCATGCGGATGGTCCGTCACGATGAAGGCCACGGGACGGCCAAGAAGGCGGATTGTGATCAACCGGAAAGTTCGGATCTAAAATCGGCGCGAGTTGACGCCGCAAAGCTTGTGCGCACGGATCACGAGTATAAACTCTGGCCAGTTTGAAGCCTGAGCAAGGAAGGTCAGTTTTCAGATGAAATTGCGCATATCGGGTAAACACATGGATATCGGCGATGCGTTGCGTACGCGCATTACCGATCGTGTCGGCGAGGCGATTGGAAAATATTTCGATCGCGGTTTTTCAGGGCACGTCACGGTCATCAAATCGGGGTCGCGTTACTCGGCCGATTGCATGATCAGGCTGGATTCCGGCGCTTCGCTGCAGGCAACCGGCGATTCCCAGGATCCGACACTTGCCTTCGAGGCGGCCGCGGACCGCCTCGAAACCAGGCTGCGGCGCTACAAACGCCGTCTGAAATCGCACAATTCAGGCACTGGAAATGGTGAAATCACCGACATCGCCTATACGGTGATGGCGCCGCTGACCGATGACGATGAGGACATTCCGGAGGACTACGCCCCGGCCATCGTCGCCGAATCAACCATGACGCTGCAGACCATGTCGGTGGCGTCGGCGGTTATCGAACTCGACACCAAGGACAGCCCGGTTTTCGTCTTCCGCAACGCCGGAAACGACCACCTCAACATCGTCTATCGGCGGCCGGACGGAAATATCGGCTGGATCGACCCGTCGACGACCAAAGTCGCACAGGCGTGACGACAACGACAATGGTCGCACAGGTGACGACAATGGTCTCGCGGAGATAATAGCCAGCCGCGCGAGGGGCGAGGACTGGCGACGGCAGGCGAATAAGGGATTTCAAATATGGATCTGAGCGATCTTCTCAACGTTCCGGCGATCTTGCCGGCGTTGAAGGCGAACTCCAAAAAGCAGCTTCTGCAGTTGCTGTCCGAGAGAGCGGCGGCGATTTCCGGCATTCCGGAGCGCGAAGTGTTCGACACTATCCTGCAGCGCGAACGGCTGGGCTCCACCGGCGTCGGCAACGGCATCGCCATTCCGCACGGCAAGCTCGCCGGGGTGAAGCGCATCGCCGGCGTCTTTGCCCGGCTGGAGACGCCGGTCGATTTCGAGGCCCTGGATGACCAGCCGGTCGATCTGGTGTTTTTGCTGCTGGCCCCGGAAGGCGCCGGCGCCGATCACCTCAAGGCACTGTCTCGCATCGCCAGGGTTTTGCGCGACGCCGACACGGTGGCCAAGATCAGAGGCACGCGCGACGCGGTCGCCATCCACGCGCTGCTTTCGGACACGCAGGCCTCGCACGCCGCCTGAAGTTCTTCGGATTTAAGTCTTCCAGGGGCCGCCGAAGGCGGCCCTCTCCATTTCAACCGCCAGCAGTCGCCTTAGTGAATGGCGACAGTGGTCAGGTCGTTTTCCATGGCGCCGGCCAAAGCCCGGTCTTTCGCATCCGAAAGCAGGATCGGCTGGCCGTTGGCGGCAAACAGGGCCCACAGGACCATGCCGGGCGCGATTTCGCCCAGATTGGGGAAGCGGCCGAGCAATTCGTCGCTCGAGACCTTGCGGAGATAAGCGACCGAGCCTTCGCCGAGATGGGCGAATTCGCCGCTGGTCATGGTGATGGTTTCGTCAGTTCTGGTCATTTCAAGCCTCCTTGGCGCGAGGACGCCGCTCAAGGCCATCCCGCATGAGAGCCATCGGTAAAGATCAGTCTTTCACCGATATATTTATTTTCCGTACCAGCCGTTCGGTATCCGGCCGATCGAGATCGATCGACAAAAGGCCGTTCTTCAGTTCCGCTGCGATCACCCGCATGCCGTCGGCCAGCACGAAACAGCGCTGGAACTGGCGCGCGGCGATGCCGCGGTGGAGGAATTCGCGCTCGGTGTCGTCGGTTTGACGGCCGCGCACGACCAACTGGTTTTCCTCCGTGGTGACATCGAGATCGCTTTCGGCGAAACCCGCGACAGCCAGCGTAATGCGCAGCCTTTCGGCCTTGCCGTCAGCACCGCTGAGGCGCTCGATGTTGTAGGGAGGATAACTGTCACCGGATTTCGCCAGTCGTTCCAGGGTCTTTTCCATGGCATCGAAACCAAGGAGAAGCGGGCTGGAGAAGGGCGTCATTCGGCTCATGTTACACTGTCCTCTTTGGAGCGACATAAACTGGAAAAACCCGGATGGCATTTTTCCCGATGGTCTTGATATGGTCCGCGCCGCGGCCAAGTTCAAGCCGCCGAACACCCTCGCCAAAAAGACTCCCCCGCATAAGGAAATGAAATGCCCCAGACCCGCAAGATCATCATCGACACGGATCCCGGCCAGGACGATGCCGTCGCCATATTGCTGGCGCTCGGCAGCGCCGAGTTGGAGATCGTCGGCATCTCTGCTGTTGCCGGCAACGTGCCGCTGAAATTGACCGAAAAGAACGCCAGGAAAATCTGCGAACTGGCGGGACGGCCCGATATCAAGGTCTATGCAGGCGCCATCCGCCCGTTGGCGCGCGAGCTGGTCACCGCCGAGGAAGTGCATGGCAAGACCGGCCTCAACGGCCCGCAACTGCCCGATCCGAAGATGAAGCTGCAGGGCCAGTATGCGGTCGACTTCATCGTCGAGACGCTGATGAAGGAAGAGGCCGGCACGATCACGCTGTGCGCGCTCGGCCCGCTCACCAATGTCGCGCTGGCGCTGATCCGTGAGCCGAAGATCGCGCCGCGCATCAAGGAAATCGTACTGATGGGCGGCGGTTTCTTCGAAGGCGGCAATGTCACGCCGACCGCAGAATTCAACATCTATGTCGATCCGCAAGCCGCCGACCTGGTCTTCAAATCCGGCATTCCGATCGTCATGATGCCGCTCGACGTTACCCACAAGGCGCTGACCACGGCCAAGCGCACGCAGGCCATCCGCCAGCTCGGCACCAGGGTCGGCACCGCGACGGCCGAGATGCTGGAGTTCTTCGAGCGCTTCGACGAGGAGAAATACGGCACCGATGGCGGCCCGCTGCACGACCCCTGCGTCATCGCCTATCTGTTGAAGCCGGAGCTGTTCAAGGGCCGCAACTGCAACGTCACCGTGGAAACCACCTCCGAACTCACCATGGGCATGACCGTGATCGACTGGTGGGGCGTGACCAAGCGGCCGAAGAACGCCATGGTGATGCGCGACATCGACCATGACGCGTTTTTCGCGCTGCTGGTTGAGAGGTTGGCGCGGCTTTAGCTCTGTCTTTCCTTTCTCCCATTGTGGGTTCCGAAGGGACGGGGCGAGACAAGTGGCTCGCCCCCGGGCGGCGTCGCCGAAGGCGACGGATGTGGGGTGTTCCAGGGAACGCCCACGTCTCACTCCGCTGGAACACCCCTCATCCGTCTCGGCGCTATCGCGCCGATCCACCTTCTCCCACAGGGGGAGAAGGAAGGCGCCGCCGCCGTTCACTTTGCAAATCGATAGAAGACCATTCCATTCTCGCGCGTGACGCGCTCCATGTTTGCCGTCGCGCCGATCAGATGCGGCCGGTCGTCATCGACAAGAATGGACGAACCGCTTTCGAGCGAAACCAGATAAAGGGTGTGGTCGTGGTCCGATTGGGCGCTTTTGACCGTTGCGTGGATTGGCTCGACTGACCGGATAGGGCTCGCGTCATTCGTCCATTTGTAGAGCGCCGAAGGAACCATCATCGCGAACATGGCGACGATCAGGACCACGCCGGGCGCGTTCCTTTTCAAATCCCTATAAGTCCATGACATTTGAAAGAATCCCCAGCACAAAGTCATGTGGTGGCGTGGAGACTGACTTTCAATCAGCCTTCACGTACGGGCTCATTCTGCCGTTGGAAACGACCGTCCACGGTTGTTACTTCGCCTTCGAAAAAGCTAGCCACAGGCCGCCGCCGACCAGAAAGCTGCCGCTGATCCTGGACATCAGCTTAATGCGGCTTGCCGAGAGCAGGCGGCCGGCGCGGCTGGCGGCGAGAGCATAGGTGGAATCCGAGACGGCGGCGAAGATCATGGCGGTGAGGCCCATGACGACGATCTGCAGGGTGTAATTGCCCTGCGGGGCGATGAATTGCGGGAAGAAGGCGCCGAAGAACACCAGGGTCTTGGGGTTGCTCAGCGCCACGAGCAGGCCCTGCAGGAAGAAGCCGCCGCGCGGCTTTCTCGCGGTGCCGTCGGCATTCAGCGCGCCCTTGGAACGGAACATCTGCACCCCCATCCAGATCAGATAGGCGGCGCCGATCAGGCGTACCCATTCGAACCAGTGGCCCATGCCCGATATCAGCGTGTTGAGGCCGATGCCGACAATGGCGATCATCACGGCGAGCCCAGCCTGCGTGCCGGCGACATTGGCAAGGCCGGCGCGGTAGCCATGGCGGATGCTGTTGGCGATGATCAGCGTGACAGTCGGACCGGGCACCAGGATGATGACGATGCAGGCAAGGACATAGGCGGCGTAGAGTTCCAGCGACATGGGGGATTTCCTCGAGGATGCGCTTAGGCGGCTGGCTGCAATCAATGCATGGCGGCGGGGCTGGTGCAAGCCGGTCGCAGACCGTGCCGCCCCTCGCGTCAGGACGCCCCCACCTGCCAAGGCAAGGTCGCCTCATAGGCCGCTCCGGCCCTGAGCACGGCGAGGTCGCCGCGCGGCCGGCCGATCAGCTGCATGCCCAAGGGGCGGCCTTTGTCGTCGAAGCCGACCGGCACGTTGAGCGCCGGACAGCCGCCGAGCGTGGCGAAGGCCGAAACCTGCATCCAGCGATGGTAGCTGTCCATCGTCCGTCCGGCGACCTCACTTGGCCAATGCGTGCCGACGTCGAAAGGAAAGACCTGCGCCGTCGGCAGCGCGATGAGATCGAAGTGCTCGAACAGCGACAGAAGCGTCCGGTGCCAGGAGGTGCGGATGACCGAGGCCGCGCGGATCTGCGGCGCCGTCAGCCGCATGGCGTTCTCCACCTCCCAGACGGCTTCCGGCTTCAGCAGGGCGCGCTTGAGCGGGTCGTCGTAATGGACTTTCAGCGCCGAGCCGCTGCTCGCCTGCCGCAGCACCACGAAGGCTTGCCACAGTGCCTCGAAATCGAAATCCGGCAGCAAGGGCTCGGTCAGGAAGGATGCCTCCGCGAAGCGGCCGAGTGCGGCCTCGCACAGATCGAGGATGCCAGGCTCTACCGGCAGGTGACCGCCGAGATCACCGAGCCAGCCGACGCGGCCGCCGCTTGCCGGCGTTGCCAGCCCTTCGAGGAACGAGCCGGGTTTCTCCCAAGACAGCGGCGCGTGCGGGTGGTAGCCCGCCTGCACATCGAGCAGCAGCGCCATGTCGCTGATGCTGCGGCCCATCGGCCCGTCTATGCCCATCTGGGCATGAAAGACTTCGAGGTCCGGCCCACCGGGGACAAGGCCCTGCGACGGGCGGAAGCCAAAGACATTGTTCCACGCCGCCGGATTGCGGAGCGAGCCGCCGAAATCGCTGCCGTCGGCGACCGGGACCATGTCGAGCGCAAGGGCGACCGCTGCGCCGCCGCTCGAGCCGCCGGCGGTCAGCGCCGGATCGAACGCGTTCAGCGTCGGTCCGAAAACATTATTGTAGGTGTTGGATCCCAGCCCGAATTCGGGAACGTTGGTCTTGCCGATGATGATGCCGCCGGCCTTGCGGATGCGCTCGACGAAGAAATCATCCTCCTGCGGCACGAAATCGGCGAAGATCGGCGAGCCGAAACTGGTCCTCAAGCCGCGCGTCATGGCGAGGTCTTTTATCGCCATCGGCAGGCCAAACAGCGAGCCGGCCGGCCCGCCTTGCGCTAGATGCGCGTCCGCCGCGTCGGCCTCGCGCAGGATGTCGGAGCGCTCGCGCAACGAGACGATGGCATTGACCAGCGGGTTTACCGCGTCGATGCGGTCAAGGAATGCGGCGACCAACTCGCGCACGGACAGGCGGCGCAGCCGGATCGCCTCGGCCAGGTCGACAGCGGACATCCGGCAGATGTCGCCGGCGGGGGGCACGGCGTGCTTCGTTGCGGGGCGCAGGGCTGTCATCCGGCGTTGTTGCGCAGGGCGGTGTCCACATCCGCGGCCAGCGGGATGGCCGGCTGGGCGCCGGGCTTCAGGCAGGCGAGCGAGCCGGCGGCTGCGGCGCGGGTGAGAGCCTGCTCCAGCGGCAGGTTGGACGCCAGCCCGGCGGCGAGATAACCGCAAAAAGTATCGCCGGCCCCGACGGTGTCGACCGGCGTGATCTTCAGCGCCGGCACGGTCAGGAAATCCTCCGGGGTCGCCGCCAGCACGCCGTCGCCGCCGAGCGTGACGACGATGGTGCGGCCGGTCTTGCGGGCGAAGTCGCGCATGCGCGCCGGGCGGTCGCGGCCTTTCAGCGACAGCGCCTCGCCGTAAAGGTCGAATTCGGTTTCGTTGGCGACGGCGTAGTCGGCCTTGCCGAGCAACGCTGCCGCCTCGCTACGGAACGGCGCGGTGTTGAGCACGGTGACCGCGGCGGCGGCGCGTGCGGCGTCGAGCGCTGCATCGACAGTCTGCAACGGGATCTCGTGCTGCAGCAGGACGACGTCGCCCTTCGCAAGGAAAGCCTTGGCGAGATCGCCGGGCAGCACCGAATCATTGGCGCCCGGCACCACGGCAATGACATTCTCGCCATCGGCGCCGACGAGGATCAGCGCCGTGCCGGTGGAGGCGAAGCTCTGGCCGACGCCGGAGAGATCGACCTTGCCGGCCACGAGCAAAGCCAGGGCTTCGGTTGCGAAATTGTCCTTGCCGACGGCGCCGACCATGCGCACCTTGGCGCCGGCGCGCGCCGCAGCCAGCGCCTGGTTGGCGCCCTTGCCGCCGGGCGCGGTGGCGAAGCCGGAGCCGCGGACCGTCTCGCCCGGCGAAGGCAGGCGGTCGACATTGGCGATAAGGTCGAGGTTGATCGAGCCGACAACGATGATCAAGAAAGCCTCCTGCGGAATGCGCGGGAAGCTAACCTGTAAGCCGGCGGCTTGCCAGAGCGTGCGGATGTTTTGCGCCGGGAGCTCGCAAAAAGAACAACACCGGCGAAGGGATTTCGCCGGTGTTGTTTGATGCGGGCAGCTTCAGGACGCGGTCTGGCCCGCTTCCCAACCGAGGATGGCGCGTTTGCGGGTCAGGCCCCAGTGGTAGCCGGTGAGTGCGCCGGACTTGCCCAGCGCCCGATGGCAAGGGACGACGAATGACAATGGGTTGGCGCCGACCGCCGCCCCCACCGCCCGGCTGGCGTTTGGCGCGCCGATCCTGGAGGCGATCGAGGAATAAGTGCAGGCCTTGCCCATCGGGATCCTGAGCAGCGCGTCCCAGACGCGCAGCTGGAAGTCGGAGCCGATCATCACCACGCGCAGCGGCTGGTCGGCGCGCCACAATGTCGGATCGAAGATGCGCGCCGCATAGGGCTGGGTGGCGCTCATGTCCTCGACATAGGTGGCGTTCGGCCAGCGGCCCGACATGTCGGCGAACGCCGCCCGCTCGCCGCCCGGATCGTTGAAGGCGAGCCCCGCAAGGCCACGGTCGGTGACCATGATCAGGGCGATGCCGAAGGGCGAGATGTGGTAGCCGTAGCGGATGGTCAGGCCAGCGCCGCGCGTCTTGTAGTCGCCCGGCGACATCGCCTCGTGGGTGACGAACAAATCGTGCAGCCGGCCGGGGCCGGACATGCCGAGTTCGAACGATGTTTCGAGGAGCGGCATGCCGGAATCGAGCAGTTTGCGGGCATGGTCGAGGGTGACCGCCTGCAGGAAGGCTTTTGGCGACAGGCCGGCCCAGCGGGTGAACAGCTTTTGCAGGCCCGTGGGTGTCTCGCCGACATCGGCTGCCAGGGCTTCCAGCGAGGGCTGGTCGCGATAGTCGAGGCTGATCTTCTCGATGGCGCGGCGCACGACCTCGTAGTCGCTGCCCTCGGGGGTGATGTCGTGCTGCAGGATCGCTGTCGGTTTCATCTGCGTATTCATGGTCATCTGGGCGTTCATGGCAATATCTCCTTGACCGCGAATATCGGTCTTTCCGCCCCTTGCAACCACCCGAAACTTGCCTTGTTGCCGCCTGTTACCAGATAAATACTGGATTGCGCCCCGGGAGATGCCAATGGCCGGCGAAAGGGTGAATCTGAGCGGAGCAAGGGAAACCTTGCTGATGACGCTTTATGGCAAGGCACTGGAAAGCCGGCTGCCGCATTCGCTGCTCGGGGATCGCTTCGCCGACGAGGCCGTGCGCAAGATCGACTATGATTTCTCGCGCCTCAAGGTCGACACCAATCTCGGCATCGGCCTGGCGATCCGGGCCAAGACGTATGATGTCCGCGTTCAGGACTTCATCGCCAGAAATCCCGGCGCCATCGTGCTGCATCTCGGCTGCGGGCTCGATACGCGCATTTTCCGTGTCGATCCACCCGAAGGCGTGGAGTGGTTCGATGTCGATTTTCCGGATGTCATCGCGCTCCGGCGCAAGCTTTACCCGTCCCGGGACCACTACCACCTCGTCGGCTCTTCGGTAACCGACCCAGACTGGCTGGCAGAAGTGCCGCGCAATCGTCCGGCCGTCGTGGTGATGGAGGGGTTGACGCCTTATCTCCCGGTAGAGGAGGGGCCACGGCTGCTGTCCCGCCTTGTCGCGCATCTTGCCGGCGGCGAGCTGATGTTCGACGCCTACAGCCACTTCGGCCTGAAGATGCTGCGCCTCAATCCGACCATCAGGGCGACGGGCGCCGAGGTTCACTGGGCGATCGACGACCCGCAGGTACTGGAGCGTGCCGTTCCGAAGCTGCGCTTTGTCGATGACATCTCGGCCTACAGCGCCGAACGCACCGCGCACATGGGCTGGTCCGCGAAACTGTTCATCGGACTGTGGAGACACATTCCCGCATTGCGCAAGGTCGGCAGGATTTTACGCTACCGGTTCTAATGCGGCGGCTCTAGCGCGTCCTGGCTTTTGTCAGTGCCCGCGAAAAGGCCACAGCAAAACTCTCGCGGGAGTCTGGGTCCAGGAATGATCCGATCGGCACATTCTGTCCTTGTGCTTCCACCGTCATCCTGGTGATGCCGATCTCGGCATGGCGAGCGACGCAAAAGCGCGCCCAGAACGGGTTGAAGCGATGCGCTTCCGACTTTCCCGAGGGCGCCGTCTTGCGGATGTCGAGGCTGGTGCGCGACACCGACACTTCCTCGCGGGCACGGGCGGCGCGATAGTTGGCGCGGAAGGCGACGTAGACGGCGATGACGTCGAGGCCGAAGAAGCCGAACACCGGCCAGGCGCCGCGCGACAGGAAAAACGCCCCGGTCACCACCCAGCCGAACAGCAGCGCGCCCATTAGCACGGCAAAGCCGGTGCGGCCTAGCGAGCGGTGCGGTGTCAGCAGCGCCTGGAAGAATGGCTCGTCGGCCTGAAACGAGGCGTTTGTGTCGCTCATCCCAGGATATTATAGGAAGGGAATGGCCAGCCCCAAGTCCAAAAATCTTTCCCTATCCAAAAGTGAACTGCCGCCCGGGCGGCGCGACGGCTCGAATGCCAAGCCGCGACCGGCGCCGGCGCGGGTCCGTTCGCTCTACAGCGCGGCCGAGGTGCATGAGATCTTCCGGCGGTTTTCGGTGCAACGGCCCGAGCCGAAGGGCGAGCTCGAGCATGTCAACGCCTTCACGCTGCTGGTGGCCGTGGTGCTGTCGGCGCAGGCGACCGATGCCGGCGTCAACAAGGCGACGCGGGCGTTGTTCAAGGTCGCCGACACACCTGAAAAGATGCTGGCGCTGGGCGGAGCCAGGGTCGGCGAGTACATCCGCACGATCGGGCTCTGGCGCAACAAGGCCAAGAATGTCGTGGCGCTCTCGGAGGCGCTGATACGCGATTACGGCGGCGAGGTGCCCAGCGAGCGCGATGAGTTGGTCAAGCTGCCGGGGGTCGGGCGCAAGACCGCCAATGTCGTGCTCAACATGGCGTTCGGCCAGCACACGATGGCGGTCGACACCCATATTTTCCGCATCGGCAACCGCCTCGGCCTGGCGCCAGGCAAGACGCCCGAACAGGTCGAGCAAGGGCTGCTGCGGATCATCCCGGACGAGTATATGCGCCATGCGCATCACTGGCTGATCCTGCATGGCCGCTATGTCTGCAAGGCGCGCAAGCCCGATTGCCCGGCCTGCGTCATCGCCGATCTCTGCAAGGCCGAGGTGAAGACGACAGACGTGCCGGCGCCGCTCGTGGAAATCGCGGCGCCCGGCGTCCCGACAACTAGCTTTCCTCCACGAACACCTCTTCGCGCTTCTTCTTGACCGACGGCAGGAAGACGACGACGAGCACGGCCAGTGCGACGAGCAGCAGGCCGGCGCTGATCGGCCGCGTCACGAAGGTCGAGGGGTCGCCGCGCGACAGGATCATGGCGCGGCGCAGGTTTTCCTCGAGCAGCGGGCCGAGCACGAAGCCGAGCAGCAGGGGTGCGGGTTCGCAGCGCAGCTTGGTCAGGATGTAGCCGAGCAGGCCGAAGAATGCGACCGCGTAGAGATCGAAGGCGTTGGTGTTGACGCTGTAAACGCCGATCGAGCAGAACGCCATGATGATCGGGAAGAGCACATAATAGGGGATCGTCAGCAGCTTCACCCATAGCCCGATCAGCGGCAGGTTCAGCACGATCAGCATCAGATTGCCGATCCACATCGAGGCGATGATGCCCCAGAACAGCGCCGGCTGCTCGATCGCGACATTGGGGCCGGGCACGATGCCCTGGATTATCATGGCGCCGATCATCAGCGCCATGACCGGATTGGCCGGAATGCCCAGCGTCAGCATCGGAATGAAGGAGGTCTGGGCGCCGGCATTGTTGGCCGATTCCGGTCCGGCGACGCCGGCGATGGCGCCCTTGCCGAACTCCTCCGGGTGTTTCGACACGCGCTTTTCGACCGTGTAGGAGGCAAAGGCGGCAAGCACCGCGCCGCCGCCGGGCAGGATGCCGAGCGCCGAACCGATGATCGTGCCGCGCACGATGGGTGCTGCCATCGCCTTGAAGTCGTCGCGGGTCGGCATCAGGCCGGAGACTTTTTTGATCATCACCGAGCGCTCGTGCTCGTTTTCGAGATTGCGCAGGATCTCGGCGACGCCGAAGACGCCGACCGCCACCGCCACGAAGTTCAGCCCGTCGGCATATTCGCGGATGCCGAGCGTGAAGCGCGGCGTGCCGGTGTAGATGTCGGTGCCGACAATGCCGAGCAGCAGGCCGAGCACGACCATCGCCAGCGCCTTGACGATCGAGCCATGGGCGAGAGCGATGGACGAGACGAGGCCGACGATCATCAGCGAAAAATATTCGGCCGCGCCGAATTGCAGGGCTATTGCCGTCAGCGGCGGGGCAAAGACGGCGACCAGGAAGGTCGACACCGTGCCGGCGAAGAACGAGCCGATCGCGGCGATCGCCAGAGCCGCCCCGGCGCGACCGTTCCTGGCCATCTGGTAGCCGTCGATGGCGGTCACGGCCGAGGAGGATTCGCCGGGCATGTTGATGAGAATGGCGGTGGTCGAACCGCCATACTGGGCGCCGTAGTAGATGCCGGCCAGCATGATGAGGGACGAGACCGGGTCGCCGATCTGGAAGGTGATCGGCAGCAGCATGGCGATGGTTGCGGTGGCGCCGATGCCGGGCAGGACGCCGATCAGCGTGCCGAGCAGAACGCCGATGAGGCAAAAACCCAGATTGGCCGGCGTGGTGGCCGTCGAAAAGCCGAGTTCGAGGTTCCTGAGGAGGTCCATCTCAGCGCCTCACAATGCCAGCCATTGGGGCAACCAGGGGCCGAAGCGCTGGAATGGCAGCCCGAGCGCGTAGCTGAAGACCAGCACCGAAAACAGCGTCAGGCCGGCCGACAGCAGAAGTGCCGTCAGCGGCTTCATGCGGGCGCTGGCAAAAGAGGCGATCAGCGCCGTCAGGAAGATCGACGGGACGAAGCCGAGGCCGCGCACGGTCATGCCGAAAAAGATCGGCGCCGGCAGGATGAACAGCATGCCGCGCCACGCAATGGGGCCGATCGGCTCGCCCTCGACGCGCACCGCCTGAACGAGGATGATGGCGCCGAGCACGATCAGCACGATCGCCAGCACCAGCGGGAAATAGCCCGGTCCCATGCGGAAGGCGGTGCCGATTTCGAGGCCGAGCGATTGTATCGCGAAAAAGGCGCCGAAAAAGATGAACAGCGCGGCGCACAGGCCGTTTGCCCTGTCGATGGCGAAAGGTTTCATGGCGGTCCTCCCCTGACCCTTGCAACGGGCTTGCCGTTGCAAATGTGAAAACGGACGTCGAAGCGAAAACGGGGCGCCGGCAGCGCCCCGTTCAAGCCTCAGTCGGCGTATTGGCCGGCGGCTTCGATGATCGGCTTCCAGCGCATGATCTCGCCTTCCAGCTTGGCCTTCAGCGCTGCCGGCGTCGCGTCGGCCTCGGACGACGGCTTGGTGCCGAGTTCGGCGAAGCGGGCGATGACGTTGGGGTCCTTCAGCGCGACCTGGAGCGATTTCGACAGTCGGCCGGTGATCTCGGCCGGCGTGCCCTTCGGCGCATAGAGGCCGTGCCAGATGCCGACCTGCACCGCGGGCAGGCCGGCTTCGATGGTCGTCGGCACGTCCTTCAGCACGTCGAGGCGCTCCGGCGTGGTGACGGCATAGGCCTTGATCGTGCCGCCCTGGATCTGCTTGGTGGTGTTGGTGGTCTGGTCGCACATAATGTCGACCTGGCCGCCGAGAAGGTCGGTCATGGCCGGACCGGTGCCCTTGTAGGGCACGGTGACCAGCGGCGTGCCGATGGCGCTCATGAACAGCATGCCGCACAGATGCGAGGCAGCGCCGATGCCGGCATTGGCGACGGTGATGGTGTCCTTGTTGGTCTTGGCGTATTCGACCAGCCCTTTCAGGTCGGCCGGCTCCAGGTCCTTGCGGGCGACGATGGCCATCGGCACCTCGGTGACGAGGCCGACATACTCGAAGGCGTTCAGCGTGTCGTAGGCGAGTTTTCTGTAGAGGGTCGCGCTGGTCGCCATGCCGATGTGATGGAGGAGCAGCGTGTAGCCATCCGGGTCGGCGTTGGCGACGCGGCCGGCGCCCAGCGTGCCGCCGGCGCCGCCGACATTTTCGACGATGATCTGCTGGCCGAGATCCTTCGACATGGCTTCGGCGACGAGCCGCGTAACCGTGTCGGTCGGACCGCCGGCCGCAAACGGCACGACGACGGTGATGGTGCGCTCGGGATAGGTCTGTGCGCTGGCGGTGAACGAATAAAGCGTGACGGCCGCGGCGGCGGCCAGGGCGGCTACAATTTTCCTCATCGTAATTCTCCTCCCAGGATATCAATCTCCGATCGCTGTGCAGGTCAGGCAGCGAGGGTGCAACAAAGGCAAGCTAACAGATTGTCGCCTGACGCAAACTGCAAAATACAGTCGTGCGCAACCATGGCGATCAGTGGGGAGTATGCCCGGAGGAGATGGGTTTGGTGTTGGCGTTGCTTCAATAATCGTAGCCGCGCGCCATCGCCGCCGCGAAGATCGGGATCAGCAGGAAGATGAAGGCTTCGGCGCGCACATAGGTCTTCACCGAGGCGAGTTCCGCAACCGGCACCTGAAAGCCGGGATTTGCACTGGCTTGCCGGTTCCAGGAGATGAAGCGGATGGTCGGGATGATCGACAGCAGGCCAACGATGCCGAATGCCGCCATCTTGGTCCAAAACACCCAGTTGTAGACATAGAACTCCCAGCCCTTCAGGCCGTAGACGACGCGGCCGATGCCGACGATGATGATCGACATCGCGAGGATGCCGTAGTGGCGGTCGATGCCGGCAAGCCGCTTCAGCGTGGCGGCGGAGAGGTCGCCGCGGATCAGGACAAATTCGGCGCCAATGATGCCGGCCAGCGAGAACACCAGCAGATGATGGAAAATGGCAAGCACGAGATCGGTGGTGTCCATGGCGTTCTCCTCCCATTGGCGGTATCGAGACCGGCCCTTGCCGGACCGGTTGCGAAAGGTAGCATCGTTCGGCAGAATTCCCAGAGGCGGATCTGGGTTGGACCATCGGCGTCGCCATCCTGACAGCTGGGGTTTTCTGAAATGACCGGACTGAAGCGCGCCCTGTACCCGATGCCGGACGACATCCGCATCGCCCTGACCGAAAAAGGACTGACAGCGGCCTACGAGGCGCGGCCGGACTACCAGAAGAACGATTATCTCGGCTGGGTCGCCCGCGCCAAACGCAGCGACACCAGGCAGAAGCGGCTCGACCAGATGCTGGACGAATTGCGGCGCGGTGGGCTCTACATGAAGATGGTCTGGCACGGCTGAAAGTAAGCCGACGCTGTTCGCTTCGACCGCCTGGTCGCGCCAGGCCGTTCGGAAGCTTCCCTGGCTGAATGATGATCCGGCTTGGCCCTTGTCCGGGCGCGCTGGTTTGCTAAGCGCTGACCGTCAACGGAGGCAGAGTTTCATGGGCAGTCCAAAAACAGCCGGCGTCCCGGTTCTCGAAACGGAACGGACCATCATGCGGGCGCACCGGATCGAAGACTTCGACAACTATGCTGTCATGTGGGCCGACCCCGTCACCACCCGTTTCATCGGCGGCAAGCCGCGGACGCGGGAGGAAAGCTGGATGCGGTTCCTGCGGCATGCCGGCCTGTGGTCGCTGCTTGGCTACGGCTTCTGGGCGGTCGAGGACAAGGCCAGCGGTCGCTTCATCGGCGAGGCCGGATTCCACGATCTGAAGCGCGACATCGAGCCGTCGCTCGAGGGCATTCCGGAAGCCGGCTGGGCGCTGGCGCCGCAAGCGCATGGCAAGGGTCTTGCCAGCGAAGTCGTCAGAAGGGCCCTGGCCTGGGGCGACGAAACCTTTGCCGGCGCGAGAACCGTCTGCATCATCGATCCGGAAAACACCGGCTCGTTGAACGTCGCGGCAAAGTGCGGCTACACCAAGGTCCTGGAAACCACTTATCACGATGGGCCGACGATCCTGCTCGAACGGCGGGTGTGAAGCGCTTCATCGACGCAATTTCCACGTTCTGCTAGGGTTGGCTATTCTAATCTAGCTACGCAATTCCTGTGGGAAAACCGCTCACACTTTTCCTGGAATTGCTCTTTGGGGGAGCCGACCATGCGTGCGATCAATGCGATATTTCTGAAGCTTTTCTGGGCGGGGCTGCTGCTCCTGGCGGCCGTGCAACTGGCGGGCGCCGATGCGACGGTGCCGACCGCCGACATCGAGGGCGGTGCCGACAATCATCTGGCCAAGCGCTATGAGGGGTCGTTCATCGTCTCCTACGAAAAATTCGCCTATACCGATTTTACAGTGCCGCTGTCGCCGCTGAAGCCGAGCGCCGATCCGGATGCCCGTGACACGATGAACAACCGTGTGTTCGCGCCGGACATGAAGGCCGAGGTCGAAGGCGCGCTGACCCGCATCGCCTATGTGCTGCCGGCCGAGCGCTCCCCGCTCGAAGTGCTGCGCAACTACCAGGATGTGATCGCGGCCGCCGGCGGCGAAGTCCTGTTCGAATGCAAGAAGGAAGAGTGCGGCGGCGCCGCCGACCGGTCGGCGAGCGGGGGCGGCGGCGACATGAGCCTGATGATGTATTTCTTCCATGAAAGCGACGTCAAGGACGCGGCCTTTTCCAATGGCGCCTGTGCGGTAACCACCGGTATCAACGACCAGCGCTTCTTCGCTGCCAAGGTGCCGCAGGATGGCGGCGACGCCTATGTCACTGTTCAGGCCTATTCGCTGATCGACGACCTCTACTGCAAGGAACTCAACGGCCGCACCATCGCCGTCGTTCAGGTGCTGGAGCCCAAGGCGCGCGACAAGAAGATGGTGGTGGTCGAAGCGGCCAAGATGGCGGATTCGCTGTCGGCCACCGGCTCCATCTCGCTCTACGGCATCTTCTTCGACACCGACAAGGCCGACATCAAGCCGGAATCGGAACCGACGCTGAAGGAGATCTCGACGCTTCTGACCAACGAGCCCGGTATGGCGGTGATCGTCGTCGGTCATACCGACAACCAGGGCGCCTTCGACTACAATATCGATCTGTCGTCGCGGCGGGCGCAGTCGGTGAAGGCGGCGCTGGTCTCGAAATACGGCATCGATGGCGGCCGGCTGACCGCCGCCGGCGCCGGCATGATGGCGCCCGTCGCCAGCAATGACGGCGAAACCGGCCGCGCCAAGAACCGCCGTGTGGTGCTGGTCAAGGCGAACTGAGGCCGATCACGGTTTCAGCGCCGGCTAGGCGCGCTGCCTGCTCCAGCATCGAGGCATCCTCGCCGAAGGCGCGGGTGGCGCGAGCGGCGGCCTCCAGCAGGTCCGGTGTCATGCGGCGCAGGAACGCCGTATCGACGCGTGTCGACGGGCCGGCGAGCGTCAAGGCGCCGAGCAGAACGCGGCCCGGTCCGAACACCGGCACCGAGACGCCCGCCGTCTCAGGGTCGCGGTCGCCGATCGACAGATAGTGGCAGGCGTTGCGGATGGTCTCGTATGGTTCGCCCGGCTGGCCTGAAAACGCTGCCAGCACGCGGCCGCCCGAGCCGGTGAGCAACGGCAGCAGGTCGCCTTCCCGGATCGTGTAGCGGATAGGATGCTTGGATTCGACGCGGTAGAGACAGGTGCGGGCGTCGCCCGAGCGGACATAGAACGCCACGCTTTCCCAACTGCGTTCGGCAAGATCACGCATGATCGGCAGCAGGATGTCGACCGCCACGACCGAGCGCTGGTAAAGCGCGCCAAGCCGAAAGGTGGCGGGTCCGATGCGGTAGCGGCCATCGTCGAGCCGCTCCAGCAACTGCCCGCGCAGCAATGAGTTCGCCAGCCTCAAAATGGTGCTTTTGTAGAGCCCGGTGCGCGCCGCGATCTCGGCCAGGCTGAGCGAGCGGTCGGCGGTCGCGAACGCGTCGAGAATGGCGATCGCGCGGTCGAGCGCGGCAACACCATCGGCCGGCAACGGCTGGGATCGCGCTTCGGTCATCTCACGAACAGTTTCATTCCAGTTTACCTGCTCGGACAAAGGCCGGCCGAAGCGATTGTGCCGCACATCCATGGTTCTGTCTAGTAGAACAGCGTTCCTGTTGACAGAACGTACCGAAATCGGCATGAATTTTTGCCGAGCGGGTCTGTTTTCAGGCTACGTTTCTGGCAGGCACCGGAGGAGGTGTCGTGATTTGGAGGAATCCCATGCTGAACAGACGCAGATTTTTGATGAGCACCGCGGCCGCAGGCGCTGCCGGATTCGTTGCAACGCATTTGACGCCCGCCCTCGGTCAGGATGCACCGCAGATCCAGATCTTCGTGCCGGCCGCGCCCGGCGGCGGCTGGGACCAGACGGGGCGCACCATCGACCAGGTGCTGCGCAGTGAAAAACTGATCTCCGGCTCGCAGATCACCAATGTCGGCGGCGCCGGCGGTACTGTCGGCCTGCCGCAGTTCATCAGCCAGTGGAAGGGCAAGGGCAATTCGCTGATGGTGGCCGGCATGGTCATGGTCGGCGCCATCATCGCCAACAAATCGGCCAACAACCTCTCCGAAGTGACGCCCATCGCTCGCCTCACCGGCGAGTTCGAGGCGCTGGTGGTGCCGGCGGATTCGCCGTTCAAGACGGCCGGCGATTTCGTCGCCGCGCTCAAAGCGGATCCGACCAAGGTTCCGGTGGCCGGCGGCTCGGCCGGTGGCTCCGACCACATCCTGTTCGGGCTGATCGCCAAGACGGTCGGCGTTCCGGCAACCAACCTCTCCTATGTGCCTTTCGCCGGCGGCGGCGAGGCGCTGTCGGCGCTGCTCGGCAACCAGGTGGCGGCCGGCATTTCCGGCTTCGGCGAGTTCTCCGAGCAGGTCAAGGCGGGCGCGCTTCGGCTGTTGGCGATCTCCGCCGACAAGCGCCAGGACGGCATCGACGCACCGACGATGAAGGAAGCCGGCATCGACGTCGAACTGTTCAACTGGCGCGGCGTATTCGCACCGCCAGGCGTCTCCGACGCCGACAAGGCGGCGATGGTCACGATGATCGAGACCATGGCCAAGAGCGATGCCTGGGCAGCCGAATGCAAGAACCGCAACTGGACCCCCATCCTTCTGACCGGCGACGATTATGCGAAATTCCTCGTCGACGACACCGCCCGCATCACCGCGATCCTCAAGGATCTCGGCCTCGCCTGATGTCTTCAGGGGCGGCCACGGCCGCCCCTTCCGACATTAGCCTGCGGCATGGACATATCATGCGCTGGGAGTGAAACTGCGGATGCGGCCGGCGGGAGGATGCCGGCCATCTCGGGAGGACATCGATGAGCACCAGCGACCAGCAGCCGGCGCCCCCGCGCCTTGCCATGCCCGAATTGTTGATCGGCATCGGGCTTCTCGCCTGTGCCGCGGCCGTGGCGTGGCAGACCCTGGCGATCCCGGTTTCGCCGCTCTATTCCAAGGTCGGGCCGACCATCTTCCCCTACATCACCATGACAGGCATGATCGTGCTTTCGCTGCTGCTCATCGTCGCCGCGCTGCGCGGCGGCTGGCAGCCGCAGGAGGAAAAGGAAACGCCGACCGACTGGAAGGCCATGGGCATCGTCGTTGCCGGCCTGGTCGCCAATCTGGTGCTGATCCAGCCGCTCGGCTTCACCGCCGCCTCGGTCATCATGTTCGTGCTCGTCTGTTATGGCTTCGGCAGCAAGCACACGCTGCGCGATGCGCTGACCGGCCTGATCCTGGCGCTTGCCGCCTATTTCGGCTTTGCCAGGGCGCTCGGCGTCAACATTGGCGCCGGCTTCATCGAAAACCAGCTGAACACGGTGATCGACGCGATCATCGCCACTGCGAGGGGCTGACGCCATGGAGACGCTCGGCCATCTCGCCCACGGATTTTCCGTCGCTTTCTCGCCGATGAACCTGCTGTGGTGCCTGGTCGGCACCACGCTCGGCACGGCCATCGGCGTGCTGCCCGGCCTCGGGCCGGCGCTGACCATCGCGCTGCTGCTGCCGATCACCTACCAGGTGGCGCCGGAGGCGTCCTTCATCCTGTTTGCTGGCATCTATTACGGCGCCATGTATGGCGGCTCGACGACCTCGATCCTGCTCAACACGCCGGGCGAAAGCGCCACCATCGTCACCGCGCTGGAAGGCAACAGGATGGCCCGCTCGGGTCGCGGCGGCGCGGCGCTGGCGACCTCGGCGATCGGCTCCTTCGTCGCCGGCACCATCGGCACGATGGGCGTCGCCTTCCTGGCCCCGGTGGTGGTGAAGTTCGCGCTCGCCTTCGGGCCGGCCGAATATTTCTCGCTGATGGTGCTTGCCTTCATCACGGTGTCGGCGGTGCTCGGCTCGTCCTCCGTGCGCGGCCTCACCAGCCTGTTCATCGGCTTCGTCATCGGCATGATTGGCGTCGACCTGCAGACGGGACAGCCGCGCTTCACCTTCGGCATGAACGAACTGCTCGATGGCGTCGATGTCATCATTGCCGCGGTCGGCCTGTTTGCCGTCGGCGAGACGCTCTACATGGCCTCGCGCCGCTATGCCGGCAAGGACGAGATCGTGCCGCTCAAGGGCTCGCTCTACATGACCGCGGCCGAATGGGGGCGCTCGTGGAAGCCATGGCTGCGCGGCGCTTTCATCGGCTTCCCGATCGGCGCCATGCCTGCCGGCGGCGCCGAGATCCCGACCTTCCTGTCCTACGCCATCGAAAAGAAGCTGTCGAAGCACAAGGAGGAGTTCGGCACGGTCGGCGCCATCGAGGGCGTTGCCGGACCGGAAGCCGCCAACAATGCGTCTGCCGCCGGCGTGCTGGTGCCGATGCTCACCCTTGGCCTGCCGACCTCGGCGACCGCCGCAATCATGCTGTCGGCCTTCCAGAGCTACGGCATCAATCCGGGACCGCTGCTGTTGACGACGCAGGCCGATCTGGTCTGGGGCCTGATCGCCAGCCTGTTCATCGCCAACGTCATCCTGGTCGTCCTCAACCTGCCGCTGATCGGGCTGTGGGTACGGCTGTTGAAAATCCCGGCGCCGCAGCTCTATGCCGGCATCCTGGTGTTCGCCACCGTCGGCACCTACGGCATCTCGCAATCGCCGATCGACCTCGTCATCCTCTATCTCCTGGGGGCCGCCGGCTTCCTGATGCGGCGCTTCGATTTCCCGACCGCGCCGGTCATCATCGGCATGATCCTGGGGCCGCTTGCCGAAACGCAGTTCCGCCGGGCGATGACGATCTCGAACGGCGACTGGTCGGTGTTCTACACCCACAAGCTGTCGCTGGTGCTGCTGATCCTTGCCTTCATCGGGCTCGCCGGTCCGCATATCTGGGCCTTCATCGAGCATCGGCGCCGGCGCGGACCCGAGCATGTGCCGGGCGATGCCTGAGCGACCTGGAGCATCATGACCGATCTGCTTGCCGGCATCCGCATTCTCGACCTGACCAATGTGCTGGCGGGCCCTTATTGTGCCTACCAGCTGGCGCTGCTCGGCGCCGATGTCATCAAGGTCGAGACGCCGCAAGGCGGCGATCTGGCGCGCCAGCTCGGCGCCTCGCCGGCGCTCAACGAGGCGGGGATGGGCGCGTCGTTCCTGGCGCAGAATGCCGGCAAGCGATCGGTGGTGCTGGATCTCAAAAGCGAAGCCGACCGCGAACGCTTCCTCGATCTCGTCGCCTCCGCCGATGCGCTGGTCGAGAACTTTCGACCGGGCGTGATGGGGCGGCTGGGGCTTGGCTATGAGGCGCTGAAAGCGGTTCGTCCGGGTCTCGTCTATTGCGCCATATCGGGGTTCGGCCAGACCGGGCCGATGCGCGACAATCCGGCCTACGACCAGATCATCCAGGGGCTGTCCGGCATCATGAGCATCACCGGCACGCCGGAGACCGCACCCTTGCGGGTCGGCTATCCCGTCGCCGACACGCTGGGCGGGCTGGTCGGGGCCTTCGCCATCGCCGCGGCGCTGGTCAAGCAGAAGACCTCGGGCGAGGGCGCGTTTCTCGATGTCTCGATGCTCGAATGCACGCTGTCGGCGCTGGGCTGGCCGGTGTCCAACTATCTGACCGCCGGCGTCGAGCCGCAGCCGATGGGCAATGAGAACATGACGGCTGCGCCCTCCGGCGCGTTTCGCACCGGCGACGGCCTGCTCAACATCGCCGCCAACAAGCAGGAGCAGTTCGTCACGCTTTGCCGGCTGATCGGCCAGCCGGAACTGGCCGACGATCCGCGCTTTGCCGAGCGCGAGACGCGCAAGCAGAACCGCGCTGTGCTGAAGGTGCTGATCGAGACGGCCTTGGCGAGCGCCTCGGCCGCAGCCTGGGAGGAAAAATTCAACCGCGCCGGCGTGCCGGCGGGCCGGGTGCTGACGATCCCCCAAGTGCTTGGCGAGCGCCAGGTGGTCGAGCGCGACATGACCACGCGTTTCCAGGGTCTGCCCGGCATGGCGCAGCCGCTGACCGTGGTGCGCGGCGGCTTCATGGTCGATGGCGCGGCACCCTTGCCGGTCCTGCCGCCGCCTGTGCTGGGCGAGCATATGGACGAGGTTTTTTCCACCCTGCCGCCGCGCGCCAGGAGAAGCGCGTGAGCGAGAGAAAAACCGGCCGCGAACGCGGCGAGGAATGGTGGCAGACCGGCATCATCGAGATGAGCCCCGGCATTATCCGGCTGCGCGGCTATGAAATCCAGGAGCTGATCGGCCGCGTCAGCTTTCCGGCCACGATCTGGCTGATGCTGCGCGGCGAATTGCCGAGCGAGGAGCAGGCGGCGCTGCTCGGCATTGCGCTGGGGGCGGCCGTCGACCACGGGCCGCAGGCGCCGTCGATCGCCATTGCCCGCATGGCCATCACCTGCGGCGTCGGCATCAACAGCGCCATGGCGTCCGCCGTCAACGTGCTGGGTGACGTGCATGGCGGCGCCGGCGAACAGGCGCTGTCCTTCTATGGCGACATTGCCGTGGCACTTGACCAGGGTGTTGCGCTGGACCAAGCCGTAGCCGCACGGCTCGACCGTTTCTTCGCCGAGGAGAAAGGCTATGTGCCGGGATTTGGCCATCGCTTCCACCCGGTCGATCCGCGCGCGCCGCGCCTGATCGCAGTGACGCGCGAGTTTGCCGCGCGCGGCGTCGTCAGCGGACGCTTTGCCGACATCGCCGAGGCCGTCGAATCAGAGGTGGCACGGCGCAAGGGGAAGAAAATACCGCTCAACATCGACGGCGCCACCGCCGTCATCTATGGCGAGCTCGGCTTTCCGCCGCCGTTGACGCGCGGCCTGTTCGTGCTCTCGCGCTCGGTCGGCATCCTGGCGCATGCATGGGAACAGTCGCAGCAAAGCGAGCGCAACAAAGGGCCGCTGCCGCGCGAATGGCTGTGGGCCTATACGGGCACGCCGCTGCGGCCATTTCCCGCTGAGGGGGATGAGGGTCCCGCTGAAGGGGACGAGGGCAAGTGAGGTTGGTCAGGCCGGGTCCGGCACTGCCGGCTGAGGCGGCGCCAGGTTGGCCATCAGCGTCGAGAGATCCGGCTCATCGATGAGCAACGCCGCGTCCTGCGGCTTGAGCCATGCCCGCTGGCGGCTCTTGGCCTCCTGCCAGTTGGCCAGTTCCTCGGACACCTCCAACAGATAGACGACGACGTCGACGCGCACAAAATTGTGCTCCAGCCGTTTCCAGTAGGAATAGCTGCCGGCAGGCGCCTTGCGGGTCTTGCCGAGCACGCCGGCTTCTTCGCGCGCCTCGATGGTGGCGGCCTTGCGCCCGCTCTTTCCTTTCATCGGCCAGCCCTTGGGCACGATAAAGCGCTTCGTCGCTCGCGACGTCACCAGCATCACTTCGAAATTGCCTGAAACGTCCAGACGAAAGGGAATGGCGGCGACCTGGCGAATGCGTTCGCCTCGCCTTGCCTTGCGTACCGCCTTTTTCTTCGTCGTCGCCATGTGCTGAAAATCCGGTCGGCGGGCGCACCGCCGCACGCCGCCTGCAAACCCTGATATGCCCGCGAGGCAATGAGCATTTTTAGTAAATAAGTCGACTAAGTAAATCGCAAGCGACCGATATCAACGGCAAACACGCACAATCTGGTTGTTGACGATCTGAATCGGACAAGCTTGCCGGACGACGGGCACTTCGGGGCGCGGCTGCGGCACGATCCGACGGTCCTGCTCGCGATATTGCTGCTGCTGTTGCTGGAACTGCTGCCGCTGCAGGCTGTTGCGCAATTGCTGCAGCTGGTTCTGCTGGATCAGCCGGTTGGCGCTGGGATTGACGGACTGAGCCGCAGCAGATTGCATGATGCCGGCGAGCGTTGCCGCCGCCAGCATTGCCGACATGAGAACTGTCGATAGGCGAAGCGTCGACATCAGTTCATTCCCGTACAGATATAACCTCCTCTCTATATAGGGCGTTCGTCTCGATCTGCCATGGGCCGGTCTGCCATGGGCCGATCTGCCACGGGTTGGCGAAATCCCTGAGGAAGCGGCCCGGCCGCACTTGACAGAAAAGATCGATTGACCGCTCTATCGGGCGCGGATCTCGGCCTCAATCGCGGCTGACTCGAGGCACAATCGGGAGCATATTGATGAAAAGCAGGCAAGTATATTTCGCGGCGCTACTGGGCAGCATCTGTATTCTTGGCCCGGTGGCAGTCGCGGCGCAAACCAAGACCGACAAGGCGGCGCCTGCCGCCGCAGCGCCCGCCCCTGCTGCCGGCCTGACATTGCCTGGCGGCGCCTCGGCGCTGTCCGAGACACATGGCGACTGGACGGTCAATTGCCAGGTAACCGGCACGGCCAAGGTTTGCAGCCTGTCGCATCAGCAGTTCAACAAGCAGTCCAACCAGCGCCTGCTGGCGATCGAGCTGTCGAGCAAGAGCGGCGAGGATGCCGCCGGAACGCTGGCGCTGCCGTTCGGCCTGGCGCTCGCCAAAGGAGTCAGCCTGACCATCGACGACCAGAAGCTGGAAGGCAGCTTGCCGTTCAACACCTGCCAGGCCGTCGGCTGCCTGGTGCCGGTGGCGTTCGATGCCAGCGTCACGCCGCTGCTCAAGGCAGCCACCACGCTGAAGATCGACGCCTTCGCGGCCGACACCGGTCAAGCGGTGAGTTTCACTATCCCGCTCAACGGCTTCGGCGGCGCACTGGCACGGACCGCGGAACTCTCGGCGGACTGAGCGGAAAACGTCCGGTCACTCAACCTCGCGCAGCCGGTACCCCACCCCGGTTTCGGTGGTGATGTAGCGCGGCTGGTCGGGCGACTTTTCGATCTTCTGCCGGAGCTGGCGGACATAGACCCTGAGATACTGCACGTCGGTCGAATCGCCCCACACCTGCTTCAGAATGAAATGGTGGGTCAGCACCTTGCCGGCATGCTGCACCATAATACGCAATATGTCGTATTCCTTGGGGGAGAGCTTTATCTCCTTGCCTTCGACCTTGACGATGCGCTTGACCAGGTCGACCGAGAGATCGCCGGTCTGAAACACCGGCTTTTCGCCCTGCTGCTGGAATTTGTGGCGCAGCGCGACGCGGATGCGGGCGACAAGCTCGTTCATGCCGAACGGCTTGGTGATGTAGTCGTCAGCGCCGAGTTCGAGCGCCGCGACGATGCCGGCTTCGTCGGTGCGGCTGGACAGGATGACCACGGGCACGTCGAGGCCGTCGTCGCGCCATTTCCGCAGGAGATCGAGGCCACCCATGCCGGGCAGGCCGAGGTCGAGCAGGATCAGATCCGGCTTTTGTGCATCGACGAGTTCGATCGCAGCCTTGGCGTTGGGCGCTTCGCTGACCGCATAGCCCTGGCTGCCGAGGCCGACGCGCAGCAGTTTGCGGATCGGCGGCTCGTCATCGACGACCAGTATGCTGACATTGGAATTTGTCATGCCGGATCACCAGATGCTTGCTCGTCCACACCTGATACGTCCGTATCGGACGATTGTACCAACCTCGGCATGCGGATTGTGAAGACTGCGCCCGGGCGATCGCTGCGGTTCGCCGCCAGGATCGTGCCGCCCATCGCCTCGATGAAGCCCCGGCAGATCGACAGGCCGAGCCCGGTGCCGGCCTGGACCTGATCGCGCTTGCGCACCCGGTAAAAGCTGTCGAAGACGCGCTCCAGGTCGGCGGGCGGAATGCCCGGTCCCTCATCCATGATCTGCAGCGCGACGGAGCCATTGTCGGCCCAGCCCTGCAGCCGGATTGTCGATCCCTGTGGCGCGTATTTCGCGGCATTGTCGAGCAGATTGAACAGCATTTGTTCGAACAGCACGGGATCAAGCTTCAGCATCGGCAGGTCGGCCGGAATATCAACCTCGGTCTTGTGCCCGGCAGTGATCTTGCGTGCCCGCTGCAAGGCCGAGCCAACGACATCGCCGACATAGTGCAGGGCGAAATTCGGTTCCATGGCGCCCGATTCAATCTTGGTCATGTCGAGCAGATTGGCGATGAAGCGGTTCAGCCGTTCGGACTCGTCGAGCACGGTGGTCAGCAGCTCGGCCCGATCGTCCTCGGGCAGTGCCGGCGCAAATTCCCTGAGCGTGCCGGCCGCGCCCATGATTGCCGCCAGCGGCGTCTTCAGATCATGCGAGATCGACGTCAGCAGTGCCGAGCGCAAGCGGTCGGCCTCGGCCACCAGCCTGGCGCGGTCGACATCGGCGACCAGCTGGATGCGCTCGATGGCAACCGCCGCCTGGTCGGCCAGCGCGTCGAGCAGGCGCTGTTGCTCGGGCGTCAAGAGCGGCCCCTGCTTGTCATTGTCGAGGCCGACGACGCCGATGGCGGTACGGCCGGTCCGCAAGGGCAGGTAGAGCCGTTTTGCCCCGGGCAGGGTATCGGCGCCACGGCCGGCAGCCCGGTTGTGTTCCCAAGCCCAGCGTGCAGCCGCGATGTCGGCCTCGGCCAGCGTGTCATCGGGGGGATAACCGGCCTTGACGGTGATCGTGCCTTCTTCCGGCAAAAGCAGCACCACGCGCAGCTTCAGCATCGAGGCGATCTGGAAGGCTGTGGCCCACAAAACGTCGTCGAGCGTGCCGGCGCCGGCGAGCTTCTTTGAAAAGAGGTAGATGTCCTCGGTGGCCCGGGCGCGTGAACGGGCGGCGGCTGCCTGACGCTGCACACGCGCCGTCAGATTGCTGGCGATGACGGCAACGACGAGGAAGACGGCGAAGGCAACGATGCTCTCCGGATCGCGGATCGTCATCGTGTAGCGCGGCTCGAGAAAGAAGAAGTTGAAGGCAATGGCGCTGAGGAAACAGGCGTACAGCGCCGGCCACAGGCCAAAGGTCACTGCCGATGTCAGCACCGCCAGCAGCAGCACGCTGGCAAGGTTGCGAACGTCGAGGAACTGATCGAGGATGGCGCTGACGGCAAGCGCGCCGGCGACATAGACGGTCGAGAAAAGATAAGGCCAGATTTGAAATGGCGTCTGCTCGGCCGCCGCCTTGACCCTCGACGTGGCCTCGTTGTCGCGCTCCGTTCCTGAAATGACATGGACGCTGATATCGCCGGCATTGCGGATCAGATCGTAGGTGAGCGAACCCTCGATCAGTTCGCGCCAGCGCGAGCGGGTCGGCCTGCCGACGACGATATGGGTGAAGTTGTTGGCCGTGGCGTGGCGGACGATGTCCTGGGCGACGTTCTGGCCCGGAATGGTCGTCACCTCGGCGCCGAGCTGCTCGGCCAGGCGCAAGAGCGTGGCCAGCTGGTCCTTGTCTTCCTCCGACATGGCGGCCGAACGCGGCGTGTCGACATGCAGCGCCGTCCACGGTGCGCGCAGCCGGTCGGCCAGCCGGCGCGCATAGCGGACACGAGACGCTCCGCCCGGACGCGCATCGACGCAGACGAGCACCCTTTCGCCCGCCGCCCAAGGGCCGGGAATCGCGTGCGACTGCATGTGGTTGAGCAACTGCTCGTCGACGCGCTGGGCGGTACGGCGCAGCGCCAATTCCCGAAGCGCGGTCAGATTGCCCGGCGAGAAATAGTTTTCGACTGCGCGCTGGGCAGTGTTGGGGAAATAGACCTTTCCCTCTTTCAGCCGCTTGATCAGGTCGTCGGGCGTGAGGTCGATGATCTCGATGTCGTCGGCCTGGTCGATGATGGAGTCCGGGACCGTTTCGCGCACCCTGACGCGGGTGATCTGTGCCACGACGTCATTCAGGCTCTCGACATGCTGGATGTTGAGCGTGGTGTAGACATCGATGCCGCGCGTCAGGATTTCCTGGACGTCGAGATAGCGCTTGGGGTGGCGGCTGCCTGGCGCATTGGTGTGGGCGAGTTCGTCGACGAGCACCAGCGCCGGCCGGCGGGCGAGAATGGCATCGATGTCCATCTCGTCCAGCACGCGGTCCTTGTAGTCGACCTTCTGGCGCGGGATGACCTCGTAGCCGTCGACCAGCGCCAGTGTTTCCTTGCGGCCGTGGGTCTCCACGACGCCGATCACTACGTCGACGCCGTCGGCCAACCTGGCGCGGCCGGCCATCAGCATTTCATAGGTCTTGCCGACGCCGGGGGCCGCGCCGAGAAATATCCGCAGACGGCCGCGCTCTTCCCGTTCCGCATGCTCGAGCAGCGCGTCCGGAGAGGGTCTGGTATCGTTGCTTCTGGCGTCCGGCATCAGGCTCGATCATGAACGGCGCCGAGGATCGTGTCGATCCCCGGCCCCTGGCTTCAGAGATTGTCTCTCACTGCTTGGTATCGTCCAGTGCCAGGTTGAGCGCCAGCACATTGACGACCGGCTCGCCGAGGAAGCCGAGTTCGCGGCCTTCGACATGGCTGTCGACAAGCGCCTTGACCTTGGCTTCGTCGAAGCCCCTGGCCTTGGCCACCCGAGCGACCTGGAAATAGGCGGCGTCCGGGCTGATGGCGGGGTCGAGGCCGCTGCCGGACGTCGTCACCAGATCCATCGGCACCGGCTGGTTCGGGTTCTCCGCCTTCAGCTTTGCAACATCGCCCTTGATGCGGTCGATCAGCTTGGGGTTGGTTGGACCGAGATTGGAGCCGCTGGACGCTGCGGCGTTGTATCCGTCGCCGGCAGCCGAGGGGCGGCCATGGAAATACTTGTCGTCGGCAAAGCCCTGGCCGATCAGTTCGGAGCCGATGACCGTGCCGTTTTTCTCGATCAAGCTGCCATTGGCCTGGTGCGGAAACAGCGCCTGGGCGATGCCGGTCATGCCCAGGGGATAGATCAGGCCGGTCAAAACGGTGAAAAAGACGATCATGATAACAGCGGGTCTTATCTGAGTGAGCATGGACGTATTTCCTTAAGCGAGGCCGAGGCCGGTGACGATCATGTCGATCGCCTTGATGCCGACGAAGGGAACGATGATGCCGCCGAGGCCGTAGACCAGCAGGTTGCGGCTGAGCAGCGCGCCGGCGCCGATGGCGCGGTATTTGACGCCTTTAAGCGACAGCGGGATCAGAGCGATGATGATCAGCGCGTTGAAGATGATGGCCGACAGGATGGCGCTCTGCGGCGTCGCCAGATGCATGATGTTGAGCGCTTGCAGGGGGCCGATTGTATGTCCCGGCGCAACGTAGAAGACGGCAAACATGGCCGGGATGATGGCGAAGTATTTGGCGACGTCGTTGGCGATCGAGAAGGTCGTCAGCGAGCCGCGCGTCATCAGCAGCGCCTTGCCGATCTCGACGATCTCGATCAGCTTGGTCGGGTCACTATCGAGGTCGATCATGTTGCCGGCCTCGCGGGCGGCAACCGTGCCGGTGTTCATGGCGACGCCGACATCGGCCTGCGCCAAGGCCGGCGCGTCGTTGGTGCCGTCACCGCACATGGCGACCAGCTTGCCCTTGGCCTGTTCGTCGCGGATCAGCTTCAGCTTGTCCTCGGGCGTGGCCTGGGCGAGGAAATCGTCGACGCCGGCTTCGGCTGCGATCGCCGCCGCAGTCATCGGATTGTCGCCGGTGATCATCACGGTGCGGATGCCCATTTTGCGCAGTTCGGCAAAGCGCTCGCGGATACCACCCTTGACGATGTCCTTGAGGTGGACGACGCCGAGCAGGCGGCCGTCACGCTCGACGGCCAGCGGCGTGCCGCCCGACTTGGCGATCTCGTCGGCGATCGCCTGGAGATCCTTGACGGTGTCGCTGCCGGGGCGCGTGCCGTGAGTGGCCGATGACGACTGGCTGACATAGGCGAGAACCGAATCGACGGCGCCCTTGCGCACCGACGAGCCATCGATGTCGACGCCGCTCATCCGGGTCTGCGCGGTGAAGGGCACGAAGCTGGCATGCAAGGTTGCCATGTCACGGGCGCGGATGGCGTATTTCTCCTTGGCCAGCACGACGATCGAGCGTCCCTCAGGCGTCTCGTCGGCGAGCGAGGCGAGCTGCGCGGCATCGGCCAGTTCCTGTTCGGTGACGCCCTTGACCGGGCGGAATTCGGTGGCCTGGCGGTTGCCGAGCGTGATGGTGCCGGTCTTGTCGAGCAAAAGCGTATCGACGTCGCCCGCCGCTTCGACGGCACGGCCGGACATGGCCAGCACGTTGAAGCGCACCAGGCGGTCCATGCCGGCAATGCCGATGGCCGACAGCAGGGCGCCGATGGTGGTCGGGATCAAGGTGACGAACAGCGCGACCAGCACCGTCACCGGGATATAGCCGCCGGAATAGGAGGCAAAGCTCGGGATCGTGGCGGTGGCCAGCACGAAGATCAGCGTCATGCCGACGAGCAGGATGTTGAGCGCGATCTCGTTGGGCGTCTTCTGGCGCGAGGCACCCTCGACCAGCGAGATCATGCGGTCGAGGAAGGTGTGGCCGGAGGCGGCTGATATGCGCACGCGAATCCAGTCGGACAGAACCTGCGTGCCGCCGGTGACCGCCGAACGGTCGCCGCCGGATTCGCGAATGACGGGTGCGGACTCGCCGGTGATTGCCGCCTCGTTGACCGAGGCCACGCCTTCGATCACTTCACCGTCGGACGGGATGATGTCGCCGGCTTCGACCAGCACGATGTCGCCAACCTTCAGGCTGGTGCCGGGCACCAGCTTGAACCTGGAGCGGTCTTCGCCGGCAAGCAGCTTGGCCTGGGTTTCGGTGCGCGCCTTGCGCAGCGAATCGGCCTGCGCCTTGCCGCGGCCTTCGGCGACGGCCTCGGCGAAGTTGGCGAACAGCACGGTGAACCACAGCCAGATGATGATCTGCAGCGTAAAGCCGAAATCGCCGCCGCCGGTGACGAGATCCTTGACGAACAGGACCGTGGTAAGAAGCGAGACGATGCCGACGACGAACATCACCGGGTTCCTGACCAGCGTGCGGGGGTCGAGTTTCCTGAAGGCGCCGCCGATGGCCGGCCACAGGATGCGGGCATCCATGATGACCGCGGATTTGGACTGGCTCATTTGATGGCTCCAGAATCTGAACTGTTGGCCGGCACCGACCGATCGGATGCCGAAAAGAGGGGCGGCGGACCATAGGCCAGCAGCCAGATCACGATCATGACTGCCGCGAGGCCGAGGAAGGTAGATACGCTGGGGAAGGGAGGGGGCGTTTCCTCCCCCTCATTGCCGGCTCGTGGGCCGGCTCGCGGCCGGGCCTTCATGCGTTTTGGGTAGAACCAGGACATGACAAGCCTCAGAATGTCTGGCCGTTGATGGCAGCCAGGTGCTCGACGATCGGTCCGATCGCCAGTGCCGGGAAGAAGGTCAGGCCGACGACGATCAGGATGACGCCGACGAGCAGGCCGACGAACAGCGGGCCGTCGGTCGGGAAGGTGCCGGCGGAAGCCGGAACCGTCTTCTTCGTCGCTAGCGAGCCGGCAATGGCAAGCGCTGGAATGATGACGAAGAAGCGACCCACCCACATGGAGATGCCGAGCGTGATGTTGTACCAGGGCGTGTTGCCGGAAAGGCCGCCAAAGGCCGAGCCGTTGTTGGCCGCCGCCGAAGTGTAGGCATAAAGAACCTCGGAGAAGCCATGCGGACCGCCATTGGCCATCGAGGCGACGGCGCTTGGCAGCACGACCGCTATTGCCGTGAAGACCAGCATGACCAGCGGCAGAGCTAGGATGGCGAGCATTGCCATCTTGACCTCCTTGGCCTCGATCTTCTTGCCGAGATATTCGGGCGTGCGGCCAACCATCAGGCCGGCGACGAACACGGTGATGACGATGAACATGACGATGCCGTAGAAGCCGGCGCCGACGCCGCCGACGATGACTTCGCCGAGCTGCATGTTGAGCATCGGGATCAGGCCGCCAAGTGCTGTGAACGAGTCATGCATGGCGTTCACCGCACCGCAGCTCGCAGCCGTGGTGATGACGGCGAATAGTGCCGAAGCGGCAATGCCGAAGCGGCTCTCCTTGCCTTCCATGTTGGCGCCGTCGACGCCCAGCGCATGGACCAGCGGATTGCCCGCGGCTTCCGCCCAGTAGCAGATAACGACGCCGGCGATGAACAGCACACCCATCGTGGCCAGGATCGCCCAGCCCTGGCGCTGGTTGCCGACCATGCGGCCGAAGACGTTGGTGAGTGCAGCACCCAGCGCGAAGATCGTCACCATCTGGATCATGTTGGAGATGGCGTCGGGGTTTTCGAAAGGATGCGCCGCATTGGCGTTGAAGAAGCCGCCGCCATTGGTGCCAATCATCTTGATGGCGACCTGCGAGGCGACCGGCCCAAGGGCGAGCGTCTGCTTGGCGCCCTCCAGCGTGGTGGCGTCGACATAAGGCCCGAGCGTCTGCGGCATGCCGAGCCAGACATAGACGAGGGTGAGCACGATGCTGAGCGGCAGCAGGATGTAGAGCGTGCAGCGGGTCATATCGACCCAGAAATTGCCGATCGATTTTGCCGAGGCGCGGGCGAAGCCGCGGATCAGCGCCACCGCGATGGCAATGCCGACGGCGGCCGACATGAAGTTCTGCACGGTGAGGCCGGCCATTTGCACGAGATAGGACATCGTGCTTTCGCCGCCGTAATTCTGCCAGTTGGTGTTGGTGACGAAGCTGACGGCGGTGTTGAAGGCGAGATTGGGCTCAACCGATGCCATCCCGGCCGGATTGTAAGGCAGGACGCCCTGCAGGCGTTGCACAAAGTACAGCACCAGGAAGCTGGCAAGGCTGAAGAAGATGATGCCGGCCGCATAGGCGGTCCAGTGCTGCTCCTCGCGTTCGCTGGTGCCCGAGATGCGGTAGAGGCCGCGCTCAACGGGCCCGAGTATTGGCGACAGCAATGTGCGGTCGCCGTTGAAGACGCGGTACATGTAGCCGCCGAGCGGCTTCACCAGCAAAACGACGATCCCGCAATAAACCAGGATCTGTATCCATCCGTTGAGTGTCATGGCTTTCCGTGCCTTGCTTCAGAAGCGTTCTGGGCGAACGAGGGCGTATGTCAGGTAGACGAGCAGGAACAAGGTCACGCCGCCACCGAGGATGTAATCGACAAGCATGGTGCGATCCTTCCGCTTAAAGAGCGTCGCAAGCTTTGATGTAGGCGAGGGAAAGACCGAAGAACAAAACCTCGATCCCGATGACGACGATTTCCATTTGTGTTGGTCCTTGCTTCTGCTTGTATTTGGCGCCAGTTGCTGGCAGGCCGTAAATTCCATGAGAACGACCCGCCGTAGCTTCGAAGGCTACGGCGTCCGGAGCGTTTTGCTCGTGGTGGAATATGGACCCGATCGCCATAAAGGTTCGAGACGGGGCCGGGAGGAAAGATATAAAATTCCTATAAAGATTTCCGGGAGATGGCTCCGTTCCGGGCCGCTAGAAACCGAGGCCATGATATCGCGACCCCTCTTGCGGCGCCGCCGTCTTTCGAAACAATGGGAACGCAAAGTGAGGGAAAAACAGATGCTCGACATGGCACCATCGAAACAGGCGGCGACATGGCTTTGCGCGCTTGCACGGGCGCTGGAAGCTGATGACGCCGAAGCGGCCGCCAACCTGTTCGTCGAGGACTGCTACTGGCGCGATCTGCTGGCTTTCACCTGGAACATCACCACGATGGAAGGCCGCGGTGCGATCCGCGACATGCTGCAAGCGACGCTGGCGGAAGCGAAGCCCTCACACTGGACGCTGTCCGGCGAGGCGACCTCGGATGAGGGCACCGTCGAGGCCTGGTTCACGTTCGAAACGTCTGTCGCGCGGGGCGAAGGGATTGTGCGCCTCACGGACGGCCGCTGCCGGACCTTGTTCACGGCGGTGCGGGAGCTCAAAGGGTTCGAGGAGAAAAAGGGACCGGCGCGGCCGCTAGGCATCCGTCACAAGGCCGATCCGAAGCGCGAAACCTGGGCGGAGGCGCGGGCGCGCGAGACGCGTGACCTCGGCGCCACCGAGCAGCCCTATTGCCTGGTGATCGGCGGCGGGCAGGGCGGCATCATGCTCGGCGCGCGGCTGAGGCAGCTCGGCGTGCCCACCATCATCATCGAGAAAAATGCGCGCCCCGGCGATTCCTGGCGCAACCGTTATCGCTCGCTCGTGCTGCACGATCCGGTCTGGTACGACCATCTGCCCTACATTCCGTTCCCGGAGAACTGGCCGGTGTTCACGCCCAAGGACAAGATGGGCGACTGGCTGGAGATGTACACCAGGGTGATGGAGCTCAACTACTGGGTCGCCACCAAATGCCTCAGCGCCAGCTATGACGAGGCCGAGAAGGTGTGGACTGTGGTGGTCGACCGCGTCGGCCGGCAGATCACGCTGAAGCCGAAGCATATCGTCTTTGCCACCGGCGCCTATGGCCCGCCACGCCAGATCGCGCTGCCCGGCGCCGAGACCTTCAAGGGCGAACTCCTGCATTCCAGCCAGTATGCAAGCGGCGAGAAATTCCGCGGCAGACGTGTCGCTGTCATCGGCGCGGCAAGCTCGGGGCACGATGTCAGCGTCGACCTCTGGGAGAGCGGCGCAGACGTCACCATGATCCAGCGGTCGCCGACGACAGTGGTGAAATCCGACACTCTGATGGAAGTCGGCTTCGAGATCTTCTCGGAAAAGGCTTTGGCGCGCGGCATCAGCACCGACAAGGCCGACCTGATCGTCGCGTCCACGCCGTTCGCGCTTGTACCCAAGGGCCAGCGGGATCTTTACGAGGTGATCAAGGCACGCGACGCAGACTTCTACGACCAGCTATGCGCCGCCGGCTTCGCCATCGATTTCGGCGAGGACGAGACCGGGCTGTTGATGAAGGCCTACCGCACCGGCTCCGGCTACTACATCGATGTCGGCGCCTGCGAACTGATCATCAATGGCGAGATCAAAGTGAAGAGCGGCGTCGGCATCAGTTCATTGACGCCGACCGGCATCCTGTTCGACGACCGCAGCGAGCTGGCCGTCGATGCGATCGTCGCCTGTACCGGCTACCAGTCGATGAACGAGACCGTGGCGGCCATCGTCTCGCGCGAGGTCGCCGACAAGGTCGGGCCATGCTGGGGCCTCGGCTCCGGCGTCAAGGGCGATCCCGGTCCTTGGCAAGGCGAGCTGCGCAACATGTGGAAGCCGACGGCGCAGGACGCGCTGTGGTTCCACGGCGGCAATCTGGCGCTGTCGCGGTTTTACTCGAAATATGTGGCGCTGCAGATCAAGGCGCGGATGGAAGGGATTGCGACGCCGGTGTTTGGGGCGGTGAGTAATTCGGGGTAAGGTTCGACCCCCAACTCCGTCGAGCTTCGCTCGACACCTCTCCCCCGATCGACGGGGGAGAGGAATGGCGCGAAGCGATTCCAGCTGGCGCCTTTCCTCTCCCTCCGGAGGGGGGAGAGGTGGCTCGGCGAAGCCGAGACGGAGTGGGGGAAGGCGGTCCTCAAACGCGCCGCCGAAAGACAGACCATCTCCCATGAAGGGGAGACCAGCTAATCGTGCCTACGCCCGAAATGCCGTGCCGCGACCTCGACATGCGTATGGTGCGTGTGGGCCTCGAAGCGCTCGGTCTCGTTGTGGCCGGCGGCTTCGTTCGGCCACCAGACACCACCCACGACGATGCCGTCCGATGTGAGCCGCTGATCCGCGATCAGCGCCGCACCGACCGCATCGACGAAGGTAAAGCGCCCGGGGCGCAGTCTCAGCACCGCGACATCGCCGACACCGCCAACTTTCAGCGTCCCAAGCTCCGGCCTGGCGATCGCCTCGGCTGGCCTTTGCGTGGCGGCGCGCAGCACCTCGACCAGCGGCATGCCCAGCGCCATTAGCTTCGACATGCAGACCAGTATGTCGAAGGCCGGACCGTCGACGCAATAGAGATGCACGTCGCTGGAGATGACGTCGGGCGCGAGGCCCTCGGCCAGCATCGCTTTCGCCACGGCGAAGTCGAACGATCCCATGCCGTGGCCGATGTCGAAGATGACGCCGCGTTCGCGGGCCAGCCGCATGTCCGGCCGCACCGCGCCGGAGGCGAAGACCGGCGCGTTGGGGAACGGGCGAAAACAGTGCGTGAGGATGTCACCCTTGCGCAGCCGCGGCAGCACTTCGGAGCGGCCGGGCGGCGGCTCGTCTATATGCGCCATCAGCGGCAGGCCGGCCTGGTCGGCGGCTTCCAGCGCGAGATCGACCGGCGCGATGCCGCTGGCGCCGCCGGCATGCTTGCCGGAGCGCACTTTTACGCCGACGACGACATCGGCGTGCTCGCGCACCGCAGCCACCGTCTCGCGTGGCTCGCAGAGCCTGAGATCGCTGCATTCGCCGACAGAGACGCTTTGCGAGAAGCCGAATATGCCGGCAAAGGAGATGTTGACATAGGCCAGGATGCGCACCTTCGAGCGCTCGATGACATGGCGGCGAAAGCCCAGAAAATTGCCGGCGCCGGCGCTGCCGGCATCGATGAAGGTGGTGGTGCCGCTCTTGGCCGCCAGCCGGTCGGCGTCGACGCCAAGCGAGGTGCCGCCCCAGTAGACATGGCTGTGCAGGTCGATGAGGCCGGGTGTGACGATGCAATCACGAGCATCGACTATCTTGGTGGCGTGCTCGGCATCGATCGCCGCCTCGATGGCCACGATGCGTCCGCCCGCAACGGCGACATCGCGCGGCGCGTCCAGGCCCGAGGCCGGATCGATCAGGCGGCCGCCCTTGATCAGGAGATCGAACTGCATCGGCGCCTGCCTCTCTTCGTTTTGGGGCATGATCTCTGGACAAAACGGTTTCCGTTTGTCCGAGAAAACCGGTTTCCACTTTTCGAGATCATGCCCCGACTGGTCAAACCGGCCGGTAGGCGACGGCTTCGACCTCGATTTTGATATCGATCATCAGCCGCGATTCGACCGTGGTGCGGGCCGGCGGATTCTTCGGGAAGTGCTTGGCGTAGACGGCATTGAAGGCGCCGAAGTCGCGCGCGTCCTCGAGCCAGACCGTGGTCTTGACGACATCGTCCATGGTGCAACCGGCCAGCGCGAGTGCCGCCTTCACATTCTGCAGCACCTGCTCGGTCTGCTCGGTGATGCCGCCCTTGACCACGATGCGGTCGCTGTCGACCGGCACCTGGCCTGAGATGTAGACGAAATCCCCGGCGCGCACGGCCGGCGACAGCGGCACGTGGGATGTTCCAAAACACTCTTTAGGCAAAGGAAACTCCTGTTCAGAATGGCGGGCCGCGCCCCGTTTTCGACGACCGCTCTACGCCTGTCCCGGTGATCCTCATAGGGGGCTTTTTGGAAAGCAGCATTTTTCCAAACGCGTGTTGCTTTATCGCAGGCTCGCCAGCATCTTGCGCGTCGCATTTTCCCGACAGGAGATTTCAATGACCTTCGACAAGAACCCGTTTCCAGAGGGCGATGCCGATCGCCACGCGCTCTGGGAAATGTTGGTGCGGCGCGACATCGACGCCTTTATCGGTCAGGACTGGTCGATGGTCGAGGATGATTTCCTCGCCGACAGCTTCTTCGGCATGCATGCGCATTTCCTCAGCGATGCCGACGCCTGGCGTCTGCAATTCCCGAGCCTTGCCGTCTATCGCGACGAATGGCTGCGCCAGGCCAAGGAGACGGCGGCGGCCAGATTCGCCGAGCCGCTGCGCGAGGCGCTGTTTCGCGTCACCAACATGCGCGACATCGATGTCGATGGCGACCGCGCCGTGCTGCACAAGAAGTTCAACGGCTCGGTGGCCAAGGCCGATGGCAGCGTCGACAAGCTGAAATGGCAGACGCTGTATTTTTGCAGGAAGGTGGCGGGCCACTGGAAGATCGGCGGCTTCGTCGGCTACATGCCACATCCCTTGGGGATCTGAGGTTTACCCGCTTATGCTATTGCCGGCTTCGCGCACGAAGACGTCCGCTTCCGGGCTGCAGCTGTAAAAGCTCGCCAACCGAACCCACTCGAGCTCAAGCGAGTTGAACGGGACAGGTTCGTCCCACAGGGCTAGCGGGAGCGGTGGTCGAACACGACCGCCATGGTCTTACCAATTGCCGCCATGACGACGAGTTCGACGAGATCGTCGTCGCTGTCGACACAGGTTGGATCCATGCGGCGGATGGCGTCGAGCGCCGCTCTAGTCGAGACGGTATCGCCGGCGCGGAATCTGGAAAGCGCAGAGGAAACAAGGTTCTGGGTTGTCACGTCGATGACAGGTACGCTCGGCACTACGTTCATGGCTTCCTCCTGCCAAGAACCCTCTCCCGAAGGAAATAATACGCCGAACGACGGCGTGTGCCAGCGGAATCGTGGTCCGACCAGATTGCCGGGAGGGCACGTTTGCGTGTTTGATAGGGTCGAGCCCACAGCGTCCAGGACCGGATATGAAACTGTACTTCAGCCGCAATCCCAATCCGCGCCTTGCGGTAGCAACGGCACGTCATCTGCAGGCCAAGGTCGAGTGTGAGTTCGCGGCACCCATGGCGCCCCGGCAGGCTGAGCGGTTTCGTCAGCTCAATCCCAATCTTACCCTGCCGATATTGGCATGGACGGGCGGCAGCCTGTGGGAAGCCGACGCCATAGCCTGCCTTCTGTCGCGCGAAGCGGGTTCGGATTTCTGGCGCGGCGGCGGCGACCAACCCGACATGATCCGCTGGCTGAGCTGGGGCAAGGAAAATTTCGTGCGGGCCTGCGACACCGTGCATTTCGAGCGCGGAACCAAGCAGCGCTACGGGATTGGGCCCGTCGACCAGACCAAGGTCGAGGAGGGGCTGGCGGAGTTCCGCATCGCGGCAGCGATTCTCGAGGCGGAGCTCGCCAAGCGGCCATGGCTTGTGGGCAAGTCGCTCTCCTATGCCGATTTCCGCATGGCGACGTTTTTGCCGTTCAACGATCCAGCCGGCCTGCCGCTGGCGGACTATCCCTCTGTTCTGGGTTGGTATCGCCGGCTCGAAGCCATCGATGCCTGGCGCGATCCCTTCGACGGGCTGGACGCGCCGCTTCTGCCGCCGGTCAACTCCGCTTGATGTGCTTCCCTTTGGGCAGATGGGCTGATGTGTGGCGCTTTGGCAGCATAGGTGTGGAACAGCGGGCGAGTTGCCATGGCGCGCTCGACGGCTCGCGGCCGGGTTGATAAGCCCTGTCCGCAAGGAGAGTCGTGACATGACCGTAGCCATCGAGATGGGACAGACGACGGCGGGTGCGTCGGTGGCGCTCGACCTTGAGGAGCTGCTGGCGACCCGGCTTCTGGTGCAAGGCAATTCCGGCTCCGGCAAATCGCACCTTTTGCGCCGGCTCCTGGAGCAGAGCGCGCCCTGGGTGCAGCAGACCATCATCGACCCGGAAGGCGATTTCGTCTCGCTGGGCGACCATTACGGCCATCTGGTCATCGATGCCGAGGAGCATACGGAGCGTGGCCTGCAAGCAGCCGGCGAGCGGGCGCGCATCCACCGCGTCTCCACCGTGCTCAATCTCGAAGGGCTCGATGCCGAGAACCAGATGCGGCGCGCCGCTGCCTTTCTCGGCGGGTTGTTCGAGGTTGCCCGCGAGCATTGGTATCCGATGCTGGTGGTGGTCGACGAAGCGCAGCTGTTCGCGCCGGCCGTGGCCGGCGAAGTGTCCGACGAGGCGCGAAAGCTCTCGCTCGGCGCCATGACCAATTTGATGTGCCGCGGCCGCAAGCGCGGCCTTGCCGGCATCATCGCCACGCAGCGGCTGGCAAAGCTCGCCAAGAATGTCGCGGCGGAGGCGTCCAATTTCCTCATGGGCCGTACCTTCCTCGATATCGACATGGCGCGCGCCGCCGACCTTCTGGGCATGGAACGGCGTCAGGCCGAGGCGTTTCGAGACCTGGAGCGCGGGCACTTCATGGCGTTGGGCCCAGCGCTGTCGCGCCGCCCGCTCGGCGTGCGCATCGGCCAGACCGAGACCAGCCCGCGCAACGGTACGCCGCGGCTGATGGCAATGCCGGAAACAGCGCTCGAGGACGCACGGGCCATCATCCTGGCAGCGCCGCCGCCCGAGACGATGCGCGCGCCGCGCCGGATGGCGTCGCCCGATTTGCTCGACCAGCTGATGGCGGCGAAGTCTGCGGCGATGGAGATCCGCCCGGAACCTGCGGAACCGGCGGTAAGCGCCGAGGATATCGCCGACCGGCGAGAGCGGGTGGACCGTGTCCTGCGCGCCATCCTGGCGCAGCCCGATGCGGGTTTCCGCGTCATCGGCGTGCTTTATCAGGAGTTCGTCGTCCGCTGCCGCATCGAAGGCCTCGCTTCGGTGGTGCCGGACCTCTCAGAATTCCGTCGCATGCTGACGCGTGCCCGCGCCGGGCTCGGCGCCGACATGGCAGGCGATGACGCCTGGCAGGACGTTTCCGTGCGCGCCTCGCTGCTGCCCGAGGACATGCAGGGCGTGTTCATGATGATCGCCCGCGCCGCCAAGGAGGGCTGGCCGTGCCCGAGCGACGCGGCGATCGCGCGCGCCTACGGCTCGCATTCGCTGCGCCGCGCCCGGCGGCTGCTCACCTATATCGAGGAGCAGGGCCTCATCGTCTGCCAGCTCGACGGCACCGGCCGCCGCACGGTGACGCTGGTCGAGCTCGCCTGGGCGACGGCGCCGGGCGACCCCAATGCCGCGGAGGCGGAACAGGGCAGCCTGGCGCTCTGAAAGGCGAACAGGCAGCTACCTGACTTGCTTGCGCGGTTCTGAACAAGATGTGTTTCGCCGATCGGCGCGCGACGATTTATGATGGGTTTCCGAGAATCGCAGAACGGTTCGGGCGGGAGGGTTGTCCGGTGCGGTTGAAATCTCTGGCTGTCTTTGTCTTTGGCCTCCTCGCCATCGCCGGCATCGCCTTGACGATGTCTGCCCGGTCTTTTGCCGCGTCCTCCGATATACCGGCTTGGCTGCAGGCCCATGTCGGCAATGACGACGGCGAGATTTCGCAAGTGGTGCTGGAGCGGGCGCGCGCGCTTTACCTGAAAAAGGTCGCGCAAGGCTCGGTCCACAATGGCTGCTATTTCGCCATGGATGCGACGCGCCCCGGCGATCTCGGCAATGGCGTGCTAGGGCGGCGCTACTACGTCATTTGCGAGGCCAAGCAGTCGTTCAGGGCGATCTCGTCGGGCCATGGCGGCGGCCGCAATCTGAAGGGCGTGGTCGATTTCTCCAACGGCAAACGCTGCGCGAAAAACTTCGGCAATGCCCTGGACTCGTCCTTGACGACCGGCGGCGCCTATATGACCGGCGAGGCAAAGACCTCATTCAAGGGTTTTTACCGCATCGGCGCAAAAAAGGACCAGGCGCTGCTGCGCACCTTCATCCAGTTCGACGGTGAGGGAGAGACGGCGAACGCCAGGCAGCGGGTGATCGGTGGCCACGCGGCGCGGCTGTTGCGCGGCATGTGCCTGCGCAAAAACCCGAACAGCTCCTATGCCGACCATGACGGCTTCGTGCCATACGGCAAGCTGGTGGATTATGCTGGCGGCCGCAGCAATGGCTGCACCAGCTGGTCGCCGTCCGACGCCGACCAGATCATTTCGATGGTGAAGGGCAATCCGACGACGCTCTATATCTACCCGGAATCGCGCGACATCACCGCCGTTGGTAAATCGGGCGCCTATTGGAATGCGTCCTGCCTGAAGGAGATCGGCAAGCCGAAATTCTGGCCGCGAAAGAGCCTTGAGCCGATCATCGCGCAATACGCCAAGGACAACCCGCCACCGCCGCCGCAACCGTTGCCGATCTGCACCGGGCCGTGAGGGATGAGTCCTCGGCTCGGCATTGTCGGCGGCGCGGACTGGCTGGGCGGCGCCGCCGATCCGATGGGCTCTACTGATTGATCTCGGGTTCGACGAGCTTTGCCAGATTGCGCAGCGACTCCTGCCAGCCGAGATAGCAGGCTTCAGCCGGAATAACGTCCGGAATGCCGGCCTGCGTGATGTCGAGTTCCGTGCCGACCGACACTTTCTTCAGGAGCACGGTCACTTCGATCTGGCCGGGCAAATTGGGGTCGTCGAACCTGTCGGTGTAGCGCAGGCGCTCGCCGGGAACGAGTTCGAGATATTCGCCGCCGAAGGAATGGCTGCCGCCCGTCGTGAAGTTTCGGAACGACATCTTGAAGGCGCCACCGACTTTCGCGTCGAAGCTGTGTACCGTGCAAGTGAAGCCGTTCGGCGGAAGCCATTTCGCCAGCGCGTCGGCTTCTGTGAATGCGCGGTAGACCTTCTCCGGGCTGGTCGTCAGAACGCGGTGCAAACGTACGGTGCTTGGCATCTCTTCGGTATCCTTTGTGGTTTCGTTGTTCGATGCCCCAAGGACGGGTGAACCTCACCCGGTCCGACATAGCCTGTCAAATTTTCTTGAGCCCTTTGCCCGCGGCCATCCGCCCGCGACTTCGACCGCCGCCTCAGGCAGGCGGTCGTGTCGCGTCAAATTGCATGCATCATTGACAGGTTGCCTAACTTTTCGGCGCGGATCTCACAATTTATTAAAATTGTAAGTCTCTCCTACAAAGTTGTATTAGGATCAGCTTAACGCCTTCGGCATTATCTATTAAATGATGGGCGACGATCTCCTTGGTGTACTATAGAATGATTCCCTGGAACGACGGATCAATTTAAGAGTTGATCCGAAATGGTCGCTCGAAGGTTGTCGAACGACCAAGGCAGCACGCGCAAGGAGTGTCGGAATGACCACAGTCCTCAACGCCAAAGGCATTCCACTTCCGTATACCGGCGCTTCCACCCATTGGTTCTCGGCGACTGGAGGCGCGCCTTACCGCTACGGCACCTCGGGCAACGATTCCTTCTGGGGCGACACCAACGTCAAGGTCACCATGTATGGCGGCGCGGGCGACGACTATTACCATCTCTATTCGACGATCAACAAAGCGGTCGAGAACTACGGCGCGGGCGTCGACACGATCGATACCTGGATGAGCTACAAGCTGCCCGCGAATTTCGAGAACCTCGTCGTCACCGGCGACGGCCACTATGCCTTCGGCAATGGTCAGGACAACATCATAACGGGCGGCGCTGGCAGCCAGACGCTGGACGGCGGCAAGGGCAATGACGTCCTGATCGGCGGCGCCGGCGCCGACACCTTCATCATCACCAAGGGCAATGGCAGCGACCTGATCTCCGATTTCGGCGCGACCGACACGGTGCGCCTCAACGGCTATGCTTTCACCTCGTTCGAGGCCGTCCACGCCAATATGGTCCAGGTGGGATCGAACGTGCAGCTGAACCTCGGCTCGAGCGAGGTGCTGGTGTTTCACAACACCACGATCGACAAGTTTCAGCCCGGGCAGTTCGAGCTGCCGATCGACAAGACCGGCATGACGCTGTCCTTCAACGACGATTTCAACACGCTGAGGCTGTGGAACGGCCAGAGCGGCATCTGGGATTCCAATTTCTGGTGGGGGGCGCAGAACGGCAGCTCGCAGCCCCAGAACGGCGAGCTGCAATGGTATATCGACGCCAATTATGCGCCGACCAGCTCGGTCCATCCGTTCAGCGTCGCAAGCGGCGTGCTCACCATAACCGCGGCGCATGCGCCCGACGACATCAAGCCGCTGATCAACAATTACGAATACACTTCCGGCATACTGACGACGCACGACACCTTCTCGCAGACCTATGGCTATTTCGAAATGCGGGCCGATCTCCCGGAAAACGCCGGCGCGTGGCCGGCCTTCTGGCTTCTGCCCGAAGACGGTTCATGGCCCCCGGAACTCGACGTGATCGAAATGTATGGGCAGAACCCGAATGCGCTTCTCATGACCGCGCACACAAATGAGACGGGAACCCACACCACGGTCGGGTCGACGGTGAATGTCTCCAACACCGACGGCTATCACACCTATGGCCTGTTGTGGACGCCGGACAAGCTGGTCTGGACCTATGATGGCGTCCAGGTCGCGGAAGCGGCGACGCCGTCCGATATGAACAAGCCCATGTATATGCTGGTCGACCTTGCGGTCGGCGGTCAAGCCGGCGCGCCGCCCGACCATCTGGCGACGCCCGCGCAAATGAAGATCGACTATATCCACGCCTATACGCTGAACGATTTGCAGCAGAGCCATCTGAGCACGACAGCCGAGCACGCGGTCTAGATGTCACGGGACCGCGCGCCACTCAGGGATGCGGCCATCGGCCTGCGCCCGGTTTTCCTGCGCGGCATCGCCGATATCGGCATCTTTTCGTTGCTGATCAACATCCTTCTCCTGGTGATCCCGCTCTATCTGCTGCAGGTCTATGACCGGGTGTTGCCGTCCTCCAGCGTCGAGACGCTGCTTTATCTCTCGGCCATGGCGGTCCTCGCGCTCGCCTTCCTCGGCCTGCTGGACGCGGTCCGCGCCATCTACGCGCAGCGTGTTGCGGCCACCGTCGACCAGAAACTGGGCGCGCGGACATTCGCCGCCTCGCTTGGCGCCAGACATGCCGGCAGCGGGCTGTCGCCGCTGAACGACCTTGCCACGACTTGCGCCTTCATCAGGTCGCGCGGCGTGGCGGTGTTGTTCGACCTGCCGTTTGCGCCCGTCTTCCTGGCCTTGCTCTATTTCATCCATCCCGTCCTGTTCTGGCTGACGCTCGCCGGCGCCGTGCTGCTGTTTCTCCTGGTTGTGGCCAACCAGCTTGCCATCGGCAGGAACGATGCCATGTCGGCGGAACGCTCGGCGGTGGCCAGCCAGGCGGAGCAGGCCTTCGCCCGCAACACCGACACGCTGCGCGCCATGGGCATGGTGCAAAATGCCGCCGCGGTCTGGGGACAACACGTTGCTGAGGCGCTGACCCTGCATGACCGTTCCGGAAGCGCAAATGCGATCTTCAGCGCGACGTCGCGGGCGCTGCGCATGATGCTGCAACTGGCGATCCTCGGCGCCGGCGCGTGGCTGGTGCTACAAGGGCAGATGACCGCCGGCATGATCTTCGCTTCGTCGCTGGTGTCGTCGCGCGCGCTGCAGCCGCTCGACCAGCTGATCGGATCCTGGCGGCAGATCGTCGACGCCAAGCGATGCTGGAAGCGGCTGGACACCGCCCTTGCGGCGCAACCAGCGCAGGGGCGCAAGCTCGCACTGCCCGATCCATTGGGCGCGATTTCGGTGCAGGATCTGTTCTTCATCGCGCCGACTGCGGCTTTCGGCACGGAGCCCATCCTCAAGCGGTTGAATTTTGCCATCGGCGCCGGCGAAGCGGTGGCGATCGTCGGCCCGAGCGGGGCCGGCAAATCGACGCTGGCGAAATTGCTTGTGGGCGCGCTGCAGCCGACCGGCGGCGCGGTCAGGGTCGACGGCGCCGACCTGAGGAGCTGGGACGAAACCCAGCTTGGCAGGCATATCGGCTATCTCGCGCAGGAGGTGGAGCTTTTCCCGGGATCGATCGCGCAAAATGTCGCCCGCTTCGAACCCGACGCCGATGACGCCGCGATCGTCGAAGCGGCCAGGCGCGCCGAGGCGCATGAGCTGATTCTCACGCTGCGCGACGGCTATCAGACCATGATAGGCCCGTCGCATACCGTGCTGTCGGGCGGCGAGCGCCAGCGGATAGGGCTGGCGCGCGCCTTCTACGGCAAGCCACGCATGCTGGTGCTGGACGAGCCCAACGCCCATCTCGACGGCAGTGGGGAGGCGGCGCTCGAAGGGATGCTTTCGGCCGCGCGAAGTGTAAGCGTCACGACAGTCGTCATCACGCATCGCCCTTCGATCGCCGCGGCCTGCGACCGCGTCATGGTCCTGCGCAACGGCATGGTCGAAGCTTTCGGCCCTGCGAGCGAGGTGCTGAGGCAACCGGCGGCCGGCAAGGCCGGGAGCGCGGTGGTGACAGGCTCGTTCGTGCCGACCGTGCGCCCGCACAGCGTCCGCTTCGGGTCATAGACGATGATGCAGCAGAGCCTCGCCTTCGAAGGTCGACCGCGCACCGACTTCCGCCGCATGGCCGTCGTCGGCTACGTGGCCATAGCGCTCTTCGTCGGCTGCTTCGGCTATTGGGCGGCGAACGCGCCGCTCTCCGGCGCGGTGATCACCTCCGGCACGATCTCGGCGACGGGCGGCAACATCCTCATCCAGCACCCCGAGGGCGGCATCATCGAGCAGTTGCTGGTGCATGAAGGCGACCGCGTGCAACAAGGCGAACCGCTGGTCCTGCTCGACCGCAGGGCGGCTCAGACCGACCTCAACCGGCTGACCAGACAGACGATCGCGCTCAGGGCAAGTGCCGCGCGACTTGAGGCCGAGCGCGACGGATCGGACAGGCTGGCGCCGATCGCCGAAGCAGCACCCGCGCCGTTCCAGCGCGATTTCGACAATCTGGTGCACGAACAGCAGAAGGAGTTCGAGGCCAGGCTCGCCCGGTTCCGCTCCGAGCAGTCGATCCTGGCGCAGCGCGTCGCCATGCATCGTGAGTCGGCGCTGGGACTGGAGGCGCAGAAACTCGCCATCCAGCAACAGGCCGAGATCGTGAAGAAGGAACTCGGCATCAAGACCGGCCTGCTCGACAAGGGTCTCACCAACCGCAGCGAATATTCGCAGCTTCTGCGCAGCGAGGCCGATCTGGTCGGCCAGGCCGGCGCGCTGGAGGCGGATATCGCAGCGACCAAGACGCAGATCGTCGAAGCCCAGGCGCAGGTCGAGCGCGCGACCACGCAGCGCGTCGAGGACGCGCTGACCAAGCTCGACGAGGTTCGCACCAGCCTGGCCGACATCGGCGAACAGATCACCGCAGCCGAGGCGGTGCTGGGGCGCACGACGATCAAGGCGCCGGCAGCCGGCATCGTGGTATCCTCGATCTACAACTCCAAAGGCAGCGTGATTGCGCCGGGGCAGAAGATCATGGAGATCCTGCCGACCGCGTCGGGCCTCATCGTCGACGCGAAGCTGCGGCCGAAAGACGTGGACCTGGTTCGCGTCGGCCAGCCGGCGAAGCTCAGGCTGTCCGCCCTGAACGCGCGCCTCACCCCTGAGGTCCCGGCTACGGTGACGCAAATTTCCGCCGACCGGCTGATCGATGAAACCACGCATGAGGCGTATTTCCGCGCCAGGCTGAAGATCACCGACACGCTGCCGCAGGGCGTGAAAGCCGAGCAGCTTTACCCGGGAACGCCGGTCGAGGCGTTTATCAGCACCGGCGACCGAACCTTCCTCGAATATCTGGCGCGGCCGATGCTGGACTCGTTCGCGCGGGCGTTCACGGAGCGATAGGCGCCAACTCGTCCTCCCAGTTGACGCCGCCGTAGAACACCCTGAGAATCACCACCTGGTCGCCTTCTACGGTGAAGGCCACAGTCAGGCGGCGCTCGAAGCCAACGATGCAAAGCCCCGGCCGCACATCATCCCTTAGGGTTCCGCGTTCCGAGGCATAGTCGAGACCCAGGCAAAATCGCTCGATCCGCTCGATGTAGCGAAGGGCGGTGAGGTTGCCGGATGCGTGAGCGACCGTATCGTATATCCATAACAGGTCCGTCTGGGCTTCCGGCAAAAGGACAACATGCCGGCGCTTCACACGTTCCCCTTGAGGCGAGCTGCGTGATGTGCGCGAATGCTTTCAAAAGACTTGTCGGCCGGGATGGCCTGGGAGGGGTCTGCCTTCCACCTATCATAGGTCGGCGCGACCTCCTCACGCAGCCAGCGCTCCACAGCGGCGTCGCGTTCCTGCAATGCGCGAAGACCGGCGCGGATCACTTCACTGCTGGTCGCGTATGTGCCGGACCGAACGAGCTGGTCGATGAAAGCAGCCTGCTCGGCCGGCAGGCTGAAGGTGCGTTTTTCGGTGGCGGACATGGATCCCTCCTATCAGGTTGGTATGATATTATCATACCAACGGCGAGATCGCACGCCCCAATATAGGCTTAGGGACCGCTCCCCTTGCCGTCGGCAAAGACACCGGACATTCGGTTCGGATGCCTGAGATGGGTCGGCGTGATACCGGTCTGATGGCGGAAGACACGGCTGAAATGGCCGGCATTGGGAAAACCGCAGCGGTAGGCGATGTCGCCGATTGCCAAGTCGCTCCCCTCCAGCAGCGACTTGGCCTGATGTACGCGCAGCGCAAGATAGGCGGCCATCGGGCCGATGCCGAGCTCGGCGCAGAACAGCCGCTCAAGCTGGCGCCGGGATAAATGCAACCGGCCCGCGATCTCGGCGACCGACAGCGTCTCCTGGAGATTGCTTTCCATCAGAAGCAGCGCCCGTTTCACCGCTCGGCTCGACGCGGCCGGAAAGAGATCGCCGACGGGCTGCACATCCAGGCTCGAGCGGATGCGGTCGAGCACGAGGATCTTGGCGGCTTTTTCCGCAGCCTTGCGGCCGATGAACTGCGACACGAAATGGCCGGCAAGGTCGGCCGCACCCGTGCCGCCGGCGCAGGTCGAGCGGCCCCTATCGACGGAAAACAGGCTGTCGGCATGGGCGTTCACGTCAGGGAATTGGCTGCGGAAATCCTTGATATGGAACCAGCTGACGGCGGCACTGTAGCCATCGAGCAGGCCGTAGCGCGCGAGCACGAAGCTGCCGGTGCAGAGTGCCGTCAGCGGCACGCACTTTTCGGCCGCCCGCAACAGGAAGGCCTCCTTTTCGGAGCTGAGGCTGCGGTTGGTGTCGAGCAGACCGCCGACCACGACGACATTGTCGAACTCCTGCGGATTGCCGATCGCCTTGGTCGGCAGCAACTCGACACCGCAACTCGCGCGGATCGGCAGGCCACGCTCGCCGACGATCTCCCAGTCGAACTCGATCCGGCGGCTGCGGTCGCCTTCATCGCCGGCCAGCCGCAGCGTGTCGATGAACAGCGACAGCGGCGACAGCGTGAAGTCGCGAACCAAGAGAAACGCAAACCGCCTGGCCATTGTTGCTCCGAAACGTTCCTTCGGGTGGATGGAAGCAAAGATGTCGCACAGGCGAGCACGCGGCGCTTTTCAGGAGAAGCCACCGGATGTCGGAGATGAGATCGACGGCCTCAGTGCGGAGCTGGAAATTCTCTGGGTTGTGTGGTGGTCATGGGATGTCGTCATCTACGCTCACACAAGACAGGCAGATGGACCAGTGGAATTGATCAGCATGGCACGGCGTGAGAAAAACCCTATCGTGTTTGTGTAACCTGCAGCACCAAAGCGGAGCCCAAGCCATGACCCTCACCAATCGCGATATCATCGAGCTGACGGCATGGCGCCGCAAGCTGCACCAAAACCCGGAAATCTCCAACGAGGAAGAACAGACCGCCAAGGAAGTCGTCAGCTTCCTCGCCGATACAGCGCCGGACAAGGTGCTGACCGGCCTCGGCGGTCATGGCGTGGCGGCGGTCTATGACAGCGGCCAGGCGGGACCGACGGTGCTGTTCCGCTCGGAGATCGATGCGCTGCCGATCGAGGAGCTTTCGGGCGTCGAGCATGCCTCGCAGGTGCCGGGAAAATCGCATATGTGCGGCCATGACGGCCACACCGCGATCCTGGCCGCACTTGGCCGCCAGCTCGGGCGTGAGCGGCCGGCCCGCGGCCGCGTCGTCTTGATGTTCCAGCCGGCGGAGGAGACCGGCAATGGTGCGGCCGGCGTCGTCGCCGATCCACGCTTTGGCGAGATCGCGCCGGACTTCGCCTTCTCGCTGCACAATCTGCCGGGCGTGCCGTTCGGCGAGGTGCGGCTCAAGCCCGGCGTCGTCAACTGCGCCTCGCGCGGCATCCGCATCGTGCTGGAGGGCAAGACCGCGCATTCCTCCATGCCCGAAACCGGCGTGTCGCCGATGCCGGCGGTGAGCGAGCTCATGCCGCTGCTGCCGGCGCTCGGACGCGGCACCTTTGCCGACGATGTTTTCAGCATGGTCACCGTCACCCATGCGACGATGGGCGAGGCCGTGTTCGGCATCGCGCCCGGCTACGCCGAGGTGTGGGCGACGCTGCGTACAAGGCGCGACGAGCGCATGGCGGAACTGGTCGCGGCGGCGGAAGCGTTGGCCACCAGGATCGCGGCCGAGCACCGTCTTTCCGTGCACTGCGATTATCATGAGATTTTCGTCGCCAGCGTCAACGCTCCAGACGCGGTGGAACATCTCAACCGCGCGCTGGACGAAGAGGGCGTCGCGCGCAGCGAGGAAGCCTTGCCGATGCGCGCTTCGGAAGATTTTGGCATCTTCGGCCACAAGGCGAGGTCGGCGATGTTCTTCCTCGGCGCGGGCGAGCGCACCCCGTCATTGCACAATCCCGATTATGATTTTCCCGACGATCTGATCCCGATCGGTTCGAAGATCTTCATGCGCACGGCGCGCAACCTGCTGGGGTGAGCGGCCCTGCAAAATCCGCATCCTGAAGCTGCCTTTTTCCCGCTGGAATCGTCTTGTAGTCGCCTCCTACATTAGGAGGGGCTTGCGGATGAGAATTGCAATGGTCGTCGCGTTGACTGCGACAGTGGCAGGGTGCGTATCGTCTCCGGTCCAGTATGGAGCCTCGCTCTCGACCCAAGACCCGAAATGGGCGACGCCGGAATGCCAGCAGGCCCGCACCGATGCCATGAATTACGACGCGCGCGAGAAGGAGCATCCGGGATGGGCCGCCGGCGTCGTGCTGGGGCCCTACAGCATGGGCCTCGTGGCGGCCATCAAGGAGAACGAGCAGAAGCAGCGAAGGCTGCTCGCACGCGAGGTGCATTTGCAGTGCTCAAGCCTGCCCTTGCCGAGGGATCTGGACTTCGATCCAAAGATCTACGCGCCAAAGCCGACGCATTATCCCTGAGGGTGGCTTGCCGGCGGCGATCATGATGCGCCCTTGGCGTCAGAGGCCAGTCGACCGGCCCGCGCAGCTCGGGTAACAATGACCGTCTTTGGCGAAAGGGGTCCAATGCGGCAAGTGCCCATCGTGATGCAGCCGTTTGGCGGCATGGCGAACAAGATGTTCCAGTACATGTTTTGCCATGTGCTGGCGAAGCGTATCCCCGGTGGCTATGTCTGCGACGCCGACCTGCCGGAATGGTCCATTGCCAGGGTGCGGCCGCCTTTGTTGTGGAAATACCGGCTGCTTCGGGTCGACGGCTATCACCGCTACGACCTCGACGGGATCATAGCCGCGTTCCGCGACAGGCGGGCGCGGAGCATCCGCTTCAAGGGCTTCGCGCAGCGGCTGGGTTATTATGACCGGGACGAGGTCTCCGGGCTGTTCGACGGGCGTGCCGTCGCCGCGCCGACCCATGGCGACGATTTTCTCGTCATCCATGTGCGGGCCGGCGACATCCTCGACGGCTTCCACCGCAACTATTGCCCGATGCCATTCGGCTTCTTCGAGACGCTCATCAAGGATAGCGGCCGCAAGCCGGTCTTCGTCGGCCAGACCCATGACGACAACGATTATTGCCGGCGCCTGCGTCAGCGTTTTCCCGATGCTGTCTTCGCGCCGAAGGCGTCGCCATTGACCGATTTCGAGACGCTGCGCCGGGCGAGCCATCTCGTCACGGGGGTGAGCAGCTTCTCCTGGCTGGCCGGTTGGTTGTCTTCGGCGCGGACGATCCATCTGCCGGTGGCCGGCATATTCGACCGGTGCATCAGGCCGGATATCGACCTGCTGCCCCTTGACGACCCACGCTATCGGTTCCACCAGTTCGACATGGGCGACTGGACGGGCTCTTCGGAGCAGCTTGCGGCATTTTATGGCGATGCGATCCCGTTCCGGCAGGTCGAGCCTCAAGCAGCAGCGGGTGGCGCGGGGAAAGCGTTGCGATGAGAATTCCGTTTTCCGTCAACAGGCCGGTGATCTGCGCGATCATGAAGCTGGAGCAGCCCTATGTGATCGAGTGGGTCGCCTGGCACAAGCTGCATGGCTTCGACCTGATGATCGCCGACAACTGCAGCGCCGGACCGCAGACGGCGGTGCTCCAGGCGTTGCGCGATGCCGGCTGGATCCGGCTGGTCGACTGGCGACACGACACGGTGCTGCCGCAGCGGCGGGCCTATTCCTATCTTTACTGGCAGGCATTGCTCCACGGCTATCGCTATCTGGGCTTCATGGACGCCGACGAGTTCCTCGAGCCGCTCGACGCGCCGCCCTGGAGCGGAGCCGAACTGGTCCGCTCGCTTTTGAGCCGCCCGGGCGTGCGCAGCGTCGCCTTTCGCTGGGTGAATTTCGGCAGCGACGGCAAAGAGGCCTATGACGACGAACTGGTGACGGTGCGGTTTCAAAGGCGCGGCACGCATGACGCCCCGACCGCGCGCTGGAAGAAGTCGTTTGCCCGCGTGTCCTCGGTGCTGCGCAAGGCGCTGCGGGATCCCGGGCAGTTCATGCCGCACCCGCACGGTTTCCGCATCTCGCTGCGCAGGACGCTGGTCGACGGCATGACGCTCGACAAGCACCCGGCGGCCATGCCGATGGAATGGAAGATCGGCTGGATCCGCCACTATGCCGTGAAATCGAGGCAGGAACTGGCCGACAAGCATGCCCGCGGCGGCGGCTTCACGCCGTCGAGCGAGGCGCCGTCGCTGGACGAGTACCGGGTATCGAGAGATCAGAACGATATTCTCGATCCGCTCGACGATGCGACGGTGGGCGCCTTGCGGGCAAAGGTTTCGGAAATCGTCAGGTCGCTCGACCCGGCGGTCATCCCCCAGACGCGGCCGCTTTTCACGCAGCGGGGTTGAGGATCAGCGGCGCGGTAGCCATGCCGTGAAACGACATCGAGGCGCGGCGCTCGGCATTTGCGGCATCGAGCCGCCATCCGGGCGCACGGGTGAACAGGGCTTCTATCATCGCCGCGATCTCGATACGGGCGACATGCTGCCCGAGGCAGACATGCAGGCCGGTGCCGAAGGTCATCGACATGGTTGGCGGGCGCGTGAGGTCCAGCCGGTCGCCATCGGCGAAGACGGCATCGTCGCGATTGCCGCTGCCGAGCACCGGCACGACCGCTTCGCCAGCCGCAATCCTGACGTCGCCGAGGTCGATGTCCTGCGCCGCGATGCGGGCGACGGCGTATTGCACCGAGGCGCCATAGCGCAGCAGTTCGGCCGCCGCGCTGCTCCAGTCGACAGCGCCGCGCTCGAGCAGCGCGCGCTGTTCGGGAAAGCGATCCAGCGCAACAATTGCGTTGCCGAGAGCGTCGACGACAGTCTCCTGTCCGGCAAACAGCATGAAGACGATGTTGGCCACCATGTCCTCGCGCGACCAGCGGCCTTGCGCAACCTCCCGCACCATGCCGGCAACCATTCCGTCCGGCCGGTAGGCCTGTCGAGCCAGCCGCTCCTCGACAAAAGCCTGGCATTCGCGATAGGCCTCGGCGCTTGCTGCCGGCGGCTGCGCTCTTCGCAGGTCGAATGCGCTGGCCATGCGGCGGGTCACCGATTTCAACGCCCAAGGGTCCTCGATCTCGATGCCGAGGATTTCCTGCAGCAGCCAGAAGGACACTGGCACGGCGAGCCCGGCGACGGCGTCGACGCGGCCATCCGCCAGCGCACGCTCGACCAGCTCGTGGCTCAGCGCGCGAAGACCTTGCGTCAGCGCTTCGATGGCCGGCCGTGAGAAAAAGCCAGCGACCGGCCGGCGCAAGGCGCCATGCTGAGGCGGATCGGCGAGCAGCACCGAGCGGCTGAGCAGAGCCATGGGCGCATGGTCGACGAGCTTGCGGCGGACCTCTTCATATGTACCCGGCGGCGCCTGAAGAAGAGCGGGATGCTTCAGCGCGCCCGACACCAGCTCATGGCTGAACACATAATGCGCGTCGGCCAGCTCGGGATAGGGCGCGACGCCGCGCGCAATGCCGCCGGCGGCGCGCATGCGGGCGAAATGCGGAAACGGGTCGTCGCCGAGCGCGAACGGATCGAAATGCGGAGCTGTCATGACGGCTCGAATCTCATGCCTTGAGATTCTTGGCTGAAATGACCCTGAAGCCGCCTGACGTGGCGTCCTGCGGGAAGAAGTCCGGCATGACGTAGAGGAACTCGCATCCGTAGACGCGGTAGTGCATGCGCAGCAGCGGATCGCGGATGATCTCTTCCAGCGGCGGTCTTGTGCCGGTCTGGTTCCAGCGGTCGATGGTGGCGCGGAACCGCGCATCGGCCTTGACATGATCATACTCTTCGCCCGAGGAGCCGGCATAGGACGAGCAGCGGCCATCGCCGATCAGCCAGCTGGCGCCCAGGCGGCGGCCGTGGCTCTCCATCTCCTTCAAGAGCCGCACCGCCGTATTGGAGCCGCGATGGCTCGGCCGGACGCAGAGATTGTAGGCGTAAAGTGCGTAAACCGGCTCGCTGCGCGGCAGCGATGCATAGGCATCGAAATTCCTGGGGAAATCGGCGCGCACCAGCGGATCCTGGCTGGTCTCGGTAAAGCAGATGGTGCCAGCAAGCAGATCGCCATCGATCGCGCCGAACATGGTGTGTCCGAGTGCCAGCCGGTGGCGGATGGTCGTTTCGCTCGCCTGCAGCGGTGCGGCCCAGGCGGCAGCCTCAAGCTCCATCAGCAAAGGGATGTCTTCCAGGTCTAACCGGCGGATGGGTATCGCAACATCGTCTAAATTCATGTGTCGGCTGCCTCGACTTCCAACGCGTTGATGGCGCATGGCAGTTTCTTGCCAATGCGGTTTGCAGCTTCACGGAAACGTCAACCTGTTCTATCTCCTGTTTGACGCATGCCGGATCGAGAACCATTTCACGGCTTTCACAAGCCTGTCTAATTATCATGGTTCCCCTTTGCAATTACATACGGACAACGGAAACGCATGATATTTTACGTCGCGCACCGGGAGCACGCCTACACGCAGGCGGTGGTGCTTCTGTATCACCGGACTGACCTGGAGGCGTGGTTCCGGCTGGTGCGCTACGAGGATGCCGGGCTGCTGCGCGGCGTTCGCGCCGGGGTGGTCATCTGGTCCGACATGGACCGGCTGACATCGGACGAATTGAGCCGCGCGGCCGGCATCAGCGCCGAACTGGCTGACAACACCGGCCTGACGCAGCTCAATCACCCGACCGCCAGCCTGCAGCGCTTCGACCTGCTGCGCCTGCTTCATGCCGACGGCAGCAACGCTTTTCGTGTGTTCAGGCCGGACGAGCTGGAAGAGGCGATACGCTATCCCGTTTTCATCCGCGACGAGACGGGCGCACTCTACAGGGAGCCGCCGCTGCTGCACGACCGGCCGGCGCTGGACGCCGCGATCGCCCGGCTGGACGGTAGCGATCTGGTGCGGCCGATGGTGGTGGAGATGATCGGCACCCCCGGAATGGACGGTTATTTCAGGAAGTACGCGGCGTTTCGGGTCGGCGATACGATCTACGGCCAGCATTGCGCCATGTCGAAATCGTGGTTCGTCAAGAATTCGCCCGAGCAATTGCTGCCGGCGCATATCGAAGAAATCAGGACCTATGTCGATACGAATCCTGACGCCAATGCGGTCATGCAGGTCTTCGAAAAAGCCCGCATGCAGTATGGCCGCATCGACTACACATTCGTCGACGGCAGGCTGGTGGTGTTCGAGATCAACAGCAACCCCACCGTGCTCAGCGACCCGCCGACGCCGTTCGCCAGCTATGACCCCAAGCCCTTTGCCGATCTTCAGGCCGACGCGCTGCTCGCGCTGCCGCAGGCTACCGAGGCGGACTCGCTGGCTGCAATCGACACCGCCCACCAGTCGGCGCTGGCCAAGTTGCGGCGCCATTACCAGATGAGGCGGCTGAAGTTAATGCTGCGAAAAGTGCTCAGGAAGAGAAAATAGGCGCCGCCTCCTCCGCAACCCGAAAGTACACCACGTCACGTTTCGTCGGATCTTGTCACAGCCTGCCTGGAACCAAATCACGGGCTAGATTGTTCAAGTTGGTTACGAATTCGACGCCGCCTGCCGGCTGGGCAAGCGGCGCACTTGAGGAGCTCCCACCATGACCATCTCGTCCAGCTTTCGTTCGCTTGCGGTTGCGGCCATCACAACTGTGTCCGTCAGCGCTGCCAGCGCCGCGCATGCCGATAGCGGCACGATCCGCTTTGCCGTCTACAAGGCGGCCTTCTTCGTCGGCGGTTCCGGCGGCGAGGGGACGCTGACCTTCCACGGCCGCTCCTATCCCATCACGATCGGCGGCGTTTCGGGCGGCTTCGCCTTCGGGGTTTCCAAGACCTATTTCCGGGGCACCGTGCGCCATATCCGCAGGGTGCGGGATGCGACCGGCGTTTATGGCGCGGCCGGCGGTGGCGGCGCGCTCGGCAAGGGGGCGCAGGTGATCGTCATGACCAACGACAAGGGCGCCCAGCTCGAGCTTACCGGCCGGCAGGTGGGCCTGCAGGTGAATGCGGATCTGAGCGGGATGGCGATTTCGTTGAAGTAAGGGGCGTTGCGTCTGGGTGTGCAAGGTCGCCCAGGATGGTGGCAATCAGTAGGTCGGTCCCCCACTCCGTCTCGGCTTCGCCGAGCCACCTCTACCCCCACTTTCGTGGGGGAGAGGAAACGCTAATTTTGGAAGTCGCGGCTTCAAAGGCTTAGGTTCTGCCTCAAGAAAAACTTGGATTTCCTTCCTATGAAAGCTTGGCATTTCCTCTCCCCCACGGACGTGGGGGTAGAGGTGGCTCGGCGAAGCCGAGACGGAGTGGGGGCTGGCGCTGCCGTAGGCGATAGCCTTGCGCTTCTGACGGGTAAGCCTGGCTTGCAGCGCCGGACCGGCGGCACTACTGCCGCCAGCCCCCTACCGCTCCTCCACAATCCGCAAATACGCCGCCGTCACGAACAGCACGATCAGCCCGAACAAGATCCGCCGTGCCCCCTCCGGCATCTGCAGGATGGTCAGCAGTGTTGTCAGCACGGTCAGGATCAGGGCGCCGATGATGGTGCCGGTGTAGCCGCCGCGGCCGCCGAAGATGGAGGTGCCGCCGATGACGGCGGCGGCGACCGAGGGCAGCACCAGCGGTTCGGCGAGCGACAGCGAGGGGGCCTTGATCAAGCCGATATAGAGCAGGCCGGTGATGCCGGCGAGCGCGCTGGAGGTGACGTAGAGCGCGGTGATGACCTGCCAGTATTGCACGCCCGACAGGCGGGTCGCGCGCTCATTGTCGCCGACGGCGTAGAGCAGGCGGCCGAAGCCGGTCCGGGCGAGCGTGAAGACGATGAGGGCGGCGAGCGGCACGAACAAAAGCAGCGCGTTGGGGAAGCCCCATGTCACGCCGGTGCCGAGCCAAGCCAAGAAGTCGGGGATTTTTGCGCCCGACGCGATCACCGTGCGCTGGTAGACCTGCAGGCAGCCGGTGCCGATCAGGCTGGTGCCCAGCGTCATGATCAGCGGGTGGACGCGGAAGACACCGACGCCGATGCCGTTGACGAGGCCGATCAGCACCGCCGGCATCATCGCCAGCAGGAACGCCACCGCCGGGTCCTGGTTGACCACTTGCGTCGCCATGATGAAGGCGCTCATCGTTGCCACCGTGCCGACCGACAGGTCGATGCCGCCGGTCAGCATGGTCATGGTCTGGCATCCCGCGAGGATCGCCAGCGGGATGGCGAATTTGATGGTGTTGGCGATCCAGCGCTCGTTGACGATGCCGGGGCGCAGGACCTGCAGGATTATAACCAGGATGGCGAGCAGGACGATCAGCGGGATGAGCGGGCGATCGGCCATGAAGCGCTTTATGCGGCGGCCGAAGGGGACCGGGGTGATGGCGGTGGTGCTCATGGGGCGGCTCTTGGTGTTGTGTGCTGCGAGGATGGCGCTCTACGGCGCCCCCCTCTGGCCTGCCGGCCATCTCCCCCACTTGTGGGGAGATTGGCAGCTTCAGCGCCTCGCTCCTTTTTGCAACGTTGAAGGCTGGCGAAAGCAGCGATGACAGCTGATCTCCCCCCTCGTGGGGGAGATGTCCGGCAGGACAGAGGGGGGCGCGAAGGAACGCCGACGTCTCTCTGCGACAGCCCTCCCATCATTGCCGCCCCCGCATCGTGATAAACGCCCCGAACATCACCACCGCCACCATGATCAGCCCCTCGATAATAGCCGTGACATTCGGGTCGATGGCGAGCAGCGTCAGGTCGGTGCGCACCAGCCTCAACACGAAGACGGCGACGATGGGGCCGAGCAGGCCGCCCTTGCCGCCGCCGAGCGCGACGCCGCCCAGCACCACGGCGGCGACGCTGGCGAGCAGATAGGGGCCGGGGATGGGGGCGCCGATGCCGGTGCTCATGGTCAGCGCCAGGCCGCCAAAGGCGGCGAACAGGCCGGACAGCGCATAGGCGATGATGCGGGTGCGCTTGACCGGCACGCCGGAGCGAAACCCCGCCAGTTCGCTGGAGCCGATGGCGTAGATGGAGAGGCCGAGGCGCGAGCGCCTGAGCGGTATCCAGATGACGCAGAGGCAGACGATCAGCACCAGCAGGGCCTTGGGCAGCCAGGCGTCTATGGCGTCGGGCAGGCCGGGGATCGGCACGGTGCCGGAGATCAGCGCCTTCAGCCATTCGGCGATGCCGCCGCCCGGCGCGTCGAGCACCAACAGCGCTGCTCCCTGCAGCACGAACAGCATGGCCAGCGTCACGACAATGTCGGGCACGCGGGTGACGACGATGAGCAGGCCGTTGAGCGCGCCGAGCACGAAACCCATGGCGAGCACGAAGGGCACCACGAACAGCGCGTATTCCTCGCTCGCGCCATTCATCATCGACGCCGCGGTGACGCTGGTCAGCGCCATCATGGCGGCGACCGACAGATCGATGCCGCCGGCGATGACGACCACCGTCTGCGCGGCGACTGCGAAGGCATAGGGCAGAACGGCTCGGGCGAGCGAGCCGAAATCATTGCTGCCATAGGCCGGCTGGATGATCCTGGTGGTGATGAACAGGACGATGAGCAGGGCGAACAGGCCGACGACCCAGCCTTGGCGGCGCAGGAAATGGCTCATGGCGCGGCCTCCGGCGAAGCCGAAGTGTTCGCGGTCGGATCAGCCAATATGCCGATATCGGCCTTGGCGCCGCGCGGCAGGCCGTAGGCGGCGCGCATCAGCGCCGGCTCGTCGGCGTCCTCGACCGGAAAAATGTCGACCAGGCGGCCGCCGAAGATGACGATGACGCGGTCGCAGACGCGCTGCACCTCTTCGAGTTCCGAGGTGTAGAACAGCACCGACTTGCCGTTGCCGGCGAGTTCGCGCAGCAGCTTGTAGATCTCCTGCTTGGTGCCGACATCGATGCCGCGCGTCGGGTCGAAGCACAGGATGGTGCGGGCATCCGCCGCGATCCAGCGGGCGATGGTCACCTTCTGCTGATTGCCCCCGGACAGGCGCTGCACTTCGCCCTGGGCGCGGGTGTCGATCTGCAGCCGCTCGATGGCGCTGAGCACGGTCGCGCGCTCGCGGCGCATGTTGATCGGCCCCCAGTTGCGCAAGGCAGCGCTGAAAGGCAGCGCGATGTTTTCGCGCACCGAGCGCTGCATGGCGAGCGCTTCCGAGCGGTCGCCCGGCACATAGGCAATGCCGGCGCGGATGGCGTCGATCGGGTGGGCGAATTTCACTGGCTGGCCATCGACTTCGATCGTGCCGCCGGAGGGCCGGATCGAGCCGGCAAGGGCGGCGAACAATTCGTCCTGGCCCTGGCCTTCGAGCGCCACGACGCCGGCGACTTCGCCGTCGGCGAGATCGAAGGAGACGTCGCTGAGCTTGGCGCCGACGCGGAGATTGCGCACGGAGATGCGCGGCCGGGCAGCTGCGGGCGCGGCCTTCTCGGCGGCGCTGCGGGCGGCGACATGAGTTTTCACGATGCGGGTGCCGAGCATCAGCTCGACGATCTTTTCCTCGACTCCGGGTACGATGTCGACGACACCGACGGTCTCGCCGTCGCGCAGCACGGTGGCGCGGTCGCACAGTGCGGAGATTTCGACGAAGCGGTGCGAGATGAAGATCACGGCGCGACCGGCATCGCCCTGGCGGCGCACCACTTCCAGCACTTTTTCGGCGAGGTTGGCGGGCAGGGCCGCCGTCATCTCGTCGAGCAGCAGCACGTCCGGCTCGACGGCGAGCGCCCGCGCCAGGTCGAGCACGCGCAGCACGGCCAGCGGGATGTCGCGCGCGGTGTCGCGCAGATCGAGGTCGGTGATGCCGAGCTCGCGCACCCAGGCGCGGAACGGCTCGACCGGCGTGCCGGTGAGCCTGAGATTGGAGAGAACGTCGAGATCGGGGATTAGCGACGGCTCCTGGTAGACCGGCAGCAGCCCGGCGCGGCGCGCGGCGGCGGGCGAGCGAATGTCGCGCGCCTCGCCACGGATCAGGATGCGGCCGGAGTTCGCCGGAATGGCGCCGGTCAGGATCTTCACCAGCGTCGACTTGCCGGCGCCGTTGGCGCCCATCAGCGCGTGGACCTCGCCCGGCAGCACGGAGAGCGACGCGTTGCGAAGCGCTGCAACCGCGCCGTAGCTCTTGGCGACGCCGGTGGCGTCGAGGAGGGGGCTGGTGGTCAACTGGTTTGTTGTCAAAATTGATGGTTCCAGAAACTAATGTCGGCGCTCTACGGCGCCCCCCTCTGTCCTGCCGGACATCTCCCCCACAGGTGGGGAGATTGGCAGTTCCGGCGCCGCCCCTCGTCTTGCGACGTAGAAAATTAGCGAAAGCCGAGATGACAGCCAATCTCCCCACCTGTGGGGGAGATGTCCGGCAGGACAGAGGGGGCGCCGTAGAGCGCTAGTCTGTGTGACGAGGACGGTCGTTCGCCGTCCTCGCCAGTTCATTCAAACCAGGCTTACTCCCCCGGCCCCTTGCAGGCCACGATCTGGTCCTTCGTGTAGGTCGTCCACTCCGGGATCGAGATCGAGACCGGCCATTCCGGGCTGAGCGACGGGTCGGCGGCTGCCTTCAGCTTGGCCTTGCCTTCGTCGGTGGCGTTGTCCCAAAGCTGCGGGTCGACCAGCACGGTCTGCTGCGCCGGCTTCTTGCCGTCGAGGATCTGCAGCGCCAGCGTCACGCCCGCGCCGCCGATCGAGCCGGGGTTGGTGACGGCTGCACCGACGAGACCTTTCACCGAGCTCAGCTGGCCGACGAAGCCGGCATTGTCGGCGCCGACCACCGGCACCAGCGGCGCCTGCGATTCGACCAGCGCGTCGACGATGACGTTGTCGATGCCCGACGTCCACACGCCGTTGAACGGCGTGCCGGTGGCCAGGAACGACAGCATCTGCTGCTTGGCCTGATCCTGCTGCCAGCCGGTGAAGACTTCCTGCGCCACCTTCACGCCGGGGTTTTCGGCCAGCGCCTTCTTGAAGCCTTTGTCGCGATCGCTATCGGCCGAGGCGCCGGCGGCGCCGCGCATGTAGAACACTTCGCCCTTGCCGCCCATCTGCTGGAACAGCCATTTGGCGCCGAGATAGGCATACTGTTCCTGGTTGTTGGAGATGATGTAGGCCGACGGTTCGGTCACCGCCTGGTCGACGGCAACGACGACGATGCCGGCCTTGGTGGCTTCTTCCAGGCCCGCCTTGATGCCGGCGGGATCAGCGGGGTTGACGACGATGGCGTCGACCTTGGCGCTGATCAGATTGCGGATGTCTTCGAGCTGGCCGGCGGCATCGGTGTTGCGGTGGGCGATGTTGAGCTTCGTCACTTCGCCCGAAGCCAGCGCCTGCGCCTTCATGGCGCAGACCATTTCCTCGCGCCAGCCATTGCCCTGCACGGTGTTGGAAATGCCGATCGTATATTTGGCTTCGGCCGACGACACGCCCATCGATGCCAGCAAGGCAGCGCCCGCAAGCAACGGGACCATGGTCAGTATTTTCTTCATGTCAGTACTCCTCCACATTGTTGTTTTTCGTCTCAGGGTCAGACCCTTCGGCAGGTTCAGACCAAGTCATTCACCTCGTCATTTGACGAAGGGGCGCAGCACGTCGCGGGCGAGCAGGAAGCCCCGCTTCACCGCATCGTCGTTGCCTTCAAACCGCCTGTCCTCATGTTCGATGATGACCGAGCCGTCATAGCCGGCGCGGTAGAGGCCGGAGAAGAAGCCGCTCCAGTCGACATCGCCCAATCCCGGCATGCGCGGCACCTGCCAGCCTATCCCGGCGGAAAGGATCCCGCGCTCATACAAACCATCATGATCGATCATCAAATCCTTGGCGTGGACATGCAGCATGTAGGGGCCGAACTCCTTGATGAAGCGGCCCTGGTCGATCATTTGCCAGACCAGGTGCGAGGGGTCGAAATTCATGCCGACCTCGCCGCCCCAGGCCTCGAGGATGCGCCGCCAGATGTAGGGCGAATAGGCGATGTTGTGCCCGCCCGGCCACTCGTCATAACTGAAGATCATCGGGCAGTTCTCGAAGGCGAGTTTTACCCCGTGATCGCGCGCATAGGCGACGGTCTCGGGCCAGACTTTCAGCGCGTCCTGCCAGTTGACGTCGACGGTCTTCGAGGCATCGCCACCGCAGAAGGTGTTGACCACCGGCACGCCCATATTGGCGGCCAGCACGATGACCTTCTTCAGATGGCCGATGACGGCCTCGCGATGGGCAGGGTCCGGATGCAGTGGGTTGGGGTAGTAGCCGAGGCCAGAGACCGTCAGCTTCTTCTCCGTCAGCGAAGCGACGATCTCCTTGGCCTGCGCGGGCGAGGTGGAAGCGGCATCGATATGGCTGGTGCCGGCATAGCGTCGCGTCGGGCCGGAGGTCTTCGGCCAGCAGGCGATTTCCAGCGCCTCGAAGCCGGCCGAGTGCGCCCAGCCGGCGACCTCGCCAAGCGGCGTCTCCGCAAAGGGTGCTGTAAGAACTCCAAGTTTCATTCTGCCTCCCTAGACCCGACGACTATAATGCCGATTGTTTGGATCGCTTCAACCTCGCGACCTCATCTTGTTCAAGACTGTGCCGGACAGCCGCCATCGGATCGTCCGACAGCAGGTCGCCCAGCGCCGATGTGACGGCCGCGCGGAACGTATCGTCGGCGGCAAGGCCGGGGTCGAATATCCCGTCGATGGCAAGGATGGCGGACACCAGCGCGCTGGCATCGTGACCGGTCGCATCGGCGATCGCGGCGACCTTGCCGGCATAGGGATCCGACACCGGCCAGCGTTTGCCGAAGCGTGCGGAAGCATGGATGAGATAGGCCATCCAGCCGGCGACCGGCACCGACAGGAGGCCTATGCTCTGGCCCATTGCGAGCCGGTCGCGGATCGGGTTGAGCAGGCGCTGGACGATCTTCTGCGAACCGTCGGTTGCGACCTGGTGGTTGCGGTGGCGGATCGCGGTGTTCTTCAGCCGGGCAAGGCTCTGCTCGACATAGGCAAGCGGCAGGACGCCGGATACCGGCATCAGCGTCGGCAGCGTCTCCTCGACCAGCATGCGCCGGATGAAGTCCGACAGCAGCGGGTTGGCTATGGCGTCCGATGTGTGCTCGAGCCCGGCCAGCACGCCGAGCGTCGCCAGTGTCGTCTGGGCGCCGTTCAGCACCCGCATCTTGAGATGCTCGAACGGCGTCACATCGTCGACGAAGGTGGCGCCGACCAGATCCCAGCGCGGCATGCGGCCGGCGAATTTTTCCTCGATCACCCACTGCCGGAACGGCTCACCGACAGCGACGGCGGCATCGTGGTAGCCGAACCATTGCTCGACACTGTCGAGGTCATCTTGCGTTACCGCCGGCGCGATGCGGTCGACCATGGCCGCGGGGAAGGCGACATTGGCCTCTATCCAGCGGGCCAGCCCTTTGCTCCGCCGTTCGGCAAACGTCCGCACGACATTGTTCAGGATAGTACCGTTGGTCGGAATGTTGTCACAGGAGAGAAACGTTATGGGTCGCTCATGTGTGGCCCTGCGCTGCTCCAGCGCCCGCACCAACAGGCCGGGGACGCTGCGTGGCGTCTCGGGGTTGGCGAGGTCATGGACGATATCAGGGTGGCCGAGGTCGAGTTCGCCGCTGGACGGGATGTGGCAATAGCCTTTTTCGGTCACCGTCATCGTCACTAGCTCGATATCGGGTGAGATCAGCACGCCGAGCGCCGGTGCCGCACTCTCCTGGCTGTCGACCACCCGGACGATGCTGCCGATGACGCGCGCCTCGATGTGGCTGTTCTCGCGGATCAGCCTTGTGTAGAGCCCGCCCTGCCGTCCCAGCGTGTCGGCAAGGCTGGGCGGACGGATGTTGATGCCGACGATGCCCCAGCGGTCGAAGCGCAGCGAGATGAGATCGTCGGTGTATTCGGCCTGATGGCAGCGATGGAAAGCGCCGACGCCGAGATGCGCCATGCCGGGCGCCAGGAGCATACGGTCATAGGACGGTGTCTGGACCGAGGCCGGCAAGCGGTCGAGCAGCGCCGGCCCAAGCGTTTCGGTGGAGGCGCTCACCGGTTCGCCCCGATCACCGCCTGCTCCTGGTCGATGACCGCGCCGGTCATCGGGCCGGCGGCGTCGGACAGCAGGAAGACGGCGAGGCTGGCGATGTCGTCCGGCGTCAGCAACCGGCCGAAAGGCTGCGCGGCATTGGCCTTCTCAAGCCAGCCAGGGCCGTTGCCCAAAGTCTCCGCCTGCATGATGCGTTCGGCCGGCGTGTCCGTCCAACCGACATTGATGCCGTTGACGCGGATGCGGTCGAAACGGTGGGCGTTGGCGGCGTTCCTGGTCAGCGTCGCCAGCGCGCCCTTGGTGGCGGAATAGACGGCAAGCTCCGGCGAGCCGCAATGGGCATTGATCGACAGGATGTTGAGAATGGCGCCACCTTGGCCGCGCTGCTTCATGTCGGCAATCGCCGCCTGCATCAGGAAGAACGGCGCGCGCGCATTGACGGCAAACAGCGCCGCCCAATCGTCGAGGCTGGCGTCGAGGAAAGAGGCGCGATCGGTCAGGCCGGCGGCGTTGACCAGCGCATCGATGCGGCCGAAGCGCTCGATGCAGGCCTGCGCCAGAAGGGTGGGGGCGTCAGCATCGGCAAGGTCGGCGGCGACGAAGATGGTCGGCGTGCCCAATTGCGAAAGCTCGGCCGCCACGGCCTCGCCACGCGCCCTCTCGCGCCCGGTGACCAGCAGCCCGGCGGCACCGGAACGCGCCAGCGTCTCGGCAATGGCGCGGCCAATGCCTTGCGTCGACCCGGTGACCAGAGCCACCTTGCCGTCAAGCCGGATCTCCATTCCTCCTCCCGGGAATAAAGTTTCTATTTTTTTAAATATGGAACGGCAATTCTGGATAGTCAATTGTGCCAGCGGCGGCTCATTCGCCGCGCCGCGCCGCCACCCCATGGACCAGCGCCATGCCAACGGCGAGCGAGGCCGCCAGCGAGCGGAAGCCGGCAAAGTCGGATTCCACCACTTCCAGCCAAGCGTCCGAGAGCCGAACCAGCGGGCTGAAAGTGCTGTCGGTGACGGTGACGATGCGGGCCTTGCGCTCATGCGCCACCGCGACGAGATCGGGCGTGATCGAATTGTAGGGGCTGAAGGAGACCGCAAGCACGGCGTCCCGTGCGCCGATGCAGCCGATCTGGTCGAGTGCGGAGGAGCCGACATTGTCGACCAGCACGTTGCGCACGCCTTGCTGCGACAGTGTCAGCGACAGATAGGCGGTGACCGGAAAGGCGCGCTTGGAGCCGATGACATAGATCAGCTCGGCGGCCGCCAGCAGCGTTACCATCTTGTCGAAACTCGCGACGTCGAAGCCGGCTTCGATGCGGCCAAGCGAGGCCTGCGATGCCCCGACCATGCCGTGCAGGAAATGCAGATTGGGCTCCGTCTCGGTGCGCGGCTCGCCGCGCCCTTCCGGCCACGATCCCTTGATGTGCTCCTTGAACAGGCCCTGGAAATCGGAAAAGCCGGAATAGCCGAAGATCTGCGCAAAGCGTACCAGCGTCGAGGGCTGCACGCCGGCCTGTGCCGCCACCTGCGCGATGGTGCCGAGCGCGACATCGCTCGGATGCTGCCACAGGAAGATCGCCACCTGGCGCAGCCGCTTGGGGAAATGCACCGTGCCCGACGACAGCACGGCGCGCAGCTCCTCGTAGGTCTGCGGCTGGATGTAGCCGAGCGCCGCCAGAGAGCGCCCGCGCTTGCGCGTCGCCGCCTCGTCGGTGCTCGATCGCCCGGATGCCTTGCTTGCCCCACTCATGATTTCAGGCTAGCGCGGTACGATCGTTTTACAATATGAAAATTGGAAATCGCGTTCGAAAGGGGTGCGGTTTCCCAACGTCGTCATCCTAGGGCGAAGCAGGAGCGAAGCTCCGTCGCGGAGACCCTAGGATCCATGCCGTGACGATGGTCGAGGAATGCAGCGGACGAGAAGGTTCTGCACCGTAGCATCGCTCTGATGTCACGGCATGGATCCTGGGGTCTGCGCTGCGTCGCTGCGCTCCTTGCTACGCCCCAGGATGACGAAGCCACAGGTGGAGGAGTTTGAAATGGTCTACGCAACATCGGACGGATCGGCGGGCAAGCGGCTCAGGGTCGGCATGGTCGGCGGCGGGCGCAATGCCTTTATCGGCGCCGTGCATCGGCTCGCCATGCGCCTGGACGACCAGATCGTACTGGTCGCCGGCGCGCTGTCGTCGGACCCGGAGAACGCCGCCGCCTCGGCCGCCGAGATCGGCATCGCGCCCGAGCGCAGCTACGCCGACTATCGCGAGATGGCGCAGGCCGAAGCCGCGCGGCCGGATGGTATCGAGGCGGTTGTCATCGTCACGCCCAACCATCTGCACGCGCCGATTGCCACGGCCTTTCTCGAGGCCGGCATCGACGTGATCTGCGACAAGCCGCTGTCGACGACGCTGGCCGACGCTGAGGCGCTGGTGGCGCTGGCGAAGGCGAAGAAGCGCCGCTTTGTCGTCACGCTCAACAACACCGGCTACGCCATGGTCCGCCAGGCGCGCGAGATGGTGGCGGCGGGTGCGCTTGGGCGGATCGTTTCCGTGCACGGCGCCTACATCCAGGACTGGCTGACCAAACCGATCGACGCCGACGGCCAGAAGCAGGCGGAGTGGCGCACCGATCCGGCGCGCGCCGGGCAGTCGGCGGTGCTGGCCGATATCGGCGTGCACGCCTTCAACCTGGCGAGCTATATCTCCGGCTGCGAGGCCGAGGCGGTGTCGGCGGATCTGTTCACCGCCGTGCCGGGACGTCGGCTCGACGACAATGCACATGTGCTGCTGCGCTGGACCGGCGGCGCGCGCGGCACGATCCTGGCCAGCCAGACCTCGCCCGGCCACTACAATGATCTCTCCGTGCGCATCTATGGCGACAAAGCCGGGCTCGAATGGTCGGGCGGGCGGCCGGAGGAACTGCGCTTCTCCATCCATGGCGAGGAAACCCGCACTTTGGTGCGCGGCGGCCATGGCTCGACGGCGGAAAGCCAACGCGTGTCGCGCATGCCGGCGGCGCATCCGGAAGGCTATATCGAGGCCTTCGCCAATTTCTACCGCGACGCCGCCGATATCATTCGCGCGCACCGTTCGGGCGGGACGGTTGATCCGGCGCGCGCGGCACAGGTGCCCGATGTCGTCGATGGCGCGCGCGGGGTGAAGTTTGTGGCGGCGGCGGTGGAGTCGAATGCTGCGGGTGGGGCTTGGACGGCGGCAAGGTTCGGGTGAGGCGAGCTATCCCTTGATCGCCGAGCCGACGATGGAATCGACGAAGAAGCGCTGCAGGAAGACGAACAGGATGAGCGGCGGCAGCACGGCCAGCGTCGCGCCGGCCATCACCAGGCCGGTGTTGACCGCACCTCTGTTGTAGCTGAGCAGGCGGCTCAGGCTGATGACGATCGGATAGGCGTCGGCATTGCCCTGCAGCACGGTCAGCGGCCACAGATAGCTGTTCCAGTGGTAGACGAAGGCGAAGAGGGCCAGAGCCGCGATTGCGGGGGCGATGCTGGGCGCGACGATCTTGTAGAGGATCAAGAACTCCGAGGCGCCGTCCATGCGCGCGGCGTCGATGAGCTCGTCGGGAACGCCGGAGATGAACTGGCGCATCAGGAAGATGCCGAAAGCATTGGCGAGATTGGGCACGATGATGCCGGCGAGGCTGGCGTTGAGGCCGATCGAGCCGACCAGGCGATAGAGCGGGATCAGCGTCACGATCGGCGGCAGGAACATGGTGGCGATCAGCACAGAGAACAGCAGCGACTTGGCGGGGAAGTGGTATTTGGCGAAGGCGTAGCCGGCCATCATGCTGGTCAGCAGGATGCCGGCGGTGGTGATCGAGGCGATGACCAGGGAATTCCACATCGAGCGGCCGACATTGACCACGCCCGACACCTTCTCATAGGCGTCGAAGCTCGGCGTAAGGGGGATCCACACCGGCGGCACCTGCATGCTCTCGGCCGGCGTCTTGAGGCTCGACAGCACCATCCATACCAGCGGGAAGGCCGAGGCGACGGCGACCAGCAGCATCAGCGTCGCCAGCAGCGCCTTGCGGCCCGACGGGCGCCGGCGCGACAGCCGGCTCGACGATCCCGCGCTCATTCGTCGTTCTTCCGGTTGGCGAAGGCAAACAGCGCGCAGACGACGACAATCAGCGAAAGCATCAGCATCACCGCCATGGCCGAACCCAGTCCACCCTGCGCACGCTCGATGCCGACGCGGCGGATGTGGTAGGTCAGCACATTGGTCGAGCCGACCGGCCCGCCCTGCGTGATCAGGGCAACCGGCTCGAACACCTGCACGGCGTTAATGATGGCGATGACGGCGCTGAACAGAAGCGTGCGCCGTATCAGCGGCAGGGTGATGAAGCGGAACTGCTCGAAACGGTTGGCGCCGTCGAGCTTTGCTGCTTCATACAGGCTGCCGGGGATTTGCGTCAGTCCGGCGATCGCCAGCACGGTGAAATAGCCGACCTGCTGCCAGACATTGAGGAAGACGATCGAGATCAGCGCCGAGCGCGGCGACGACAGGAAAGGCTGCGGGCCGATGCCGATAAGGCCGAGCATCTGGTTGAGAGGGCCTTCGCTCGGCGAATAGAGTTTCGACCAGACCAGCGCGACAGCGATCATCGGCACCATGTAGGTGGCAAACAGCACCGTGCGCAGCGCCGTGCCGCCGGCGACGTCGCGCTGGTAAACCATCAGGCCGAAGGCCACCGACAGAGGCAGGATGAGGACGACGGAGAGCGCGGTGTAGACGGCTGTGTTGGCGAGCGCGGCCTTGAAATCGCGGCCGACCGAGGAGACCCCAAAAATCTCGCGGAAATTGTCGACGCCGACGAAGCCGGCGCTGGAAAACGGTGTCTGCGTCGACCAGTCCTGGAACGACAGCCAGACGGTGAGCAGCATTGGCAACAGGACGAAGATGCCGATCAGCGTCACGGCGGGCGCCAGCATGATGCCCGCCGAGGCACGGTACCTCTGAATCATTATTTGGCGGCGCGCTCCAGGATCGAAATGGCGTCGGCCTGCGCCGTCGCCTGCGCATCCTTGGCCGAGACCTGGCCATACTGCAACGCCTCGAGCGTCTGCTGCAGCGATTCCGAGAATTCCTGGCCGCCGGGCACGACGGGGAACGGCTTGGCGTCGGTGAGCACGCTGACATAGCCGGAGAGGAATTCCGAGCCGAGCTTGTCCTTGTGCGCCTCGATGTCGGAGAGGCGTGAGGGCAGGATGCCCATCGACATCAGGATATCCGACATCGCGGAAGCGCCGTTCTTGCCGGACTTTGGATTGTTCAGCCAGGCGAGGAAGTCCCACGCCGCCTTCTGCTCGGCGGCACCTGCATTGGCGTTGACCACGGTCATCCAGGAGTAGGAGATCGAATGCGGCTTGTCGCCGCTCGGGCCGACGGGAATCGGCGCCGTTGCAATGTCGGCGAATCTGTCGCCCATGCCGGCCTTCAGCGCGCTCTCCCACCAATTGGCCATGATGATCATGCCGGTCTTGCCGGAGACGAAATTGTCGAGGAAGGGGCCGGTGGTGTTGGCGTCGGCTGTCGCCATCGACGGCACGCTGGCGCCCGACTTGATCAGGTCTTCATAGAGCTGGAAAGTCTCCGCGGCCTGCGGGCTGTCGAGCACCGGCTTGCCGTCCTTGACCAGGTCGCCGCCATTGGAGACCAGCAGCGAGGCGAAGGGGTGGACGACGCCGGCCGCCCAGGAGTTGATCATGCCGAAGCCTTGCTGTCCCGCATCCTGGTTGGTCAGCTTCTTGGCCGCATCCTTGAACTCGTCCCAGGTCTTGGGTGGCGCCGCGATGCCGGCCTGCTTGAACAGCGCCTTGTTGTAGTTCAGCGCATAGACGTCGATTTCGTTGGGGATGCCGTAGAGCGTGCCGCCGACCGAGGCGGCGCTGGTGATGCCCGCCGGCCATGCGGCCTTGACCTCGCTGGCCACCGCATCGGGGGCGGGCGCGACCAGCTTGTCGCGCGCCAGTTCCGGCAACCAGAGATCGTAGATGCCGCCGATCGTCGGGCCGTCCGCGCCGCCGCCTTGCGAGCGCAGCGTGGTCAGGAGGTCGCCGAAGGGGACGGCGCGCACGGTGACGCTGACATCCGGATTGGTCTTGGCATAATCCTTGGCCGCCGCTTCCAGCAGCGCGACCGTCTCCGGCGACCAGTGGGTGAGATAGGAGATGTTGACCGACTGCGCCCAGGCCGTGGCGGGCAGGATGGCGAGGCCTGCGGCCAGTGCCAGTTTCGACGTCCAGGCAAACGACATTCCTCATCCTCCCTATTGGTTCGCATGAGGTTATGACAAGTCAGCGCGGCGACGCAAGGGCTTGCTGGCGAAAAAGTCTCACATGGTACGGTCACAGATTTCTTTGCGGCGCTGGAATGTGGGTATTTGTCGTTATGTAACAAACAGTTGCGGGTACTGCAATGTCGCGAGGGGGCCAAACGCCGCCATTCCTGAGGCGCAGCAGACCTCTTGCGAATACCGCTATGTCGTTATAATGACTTTTGCCGAACCAATGGCTTCTCACGGCACGGGAACGCCGCGGGACGCCAAGCACAGAGAACAATGGGAGACTGGCAATGAGCATGCTTTCACTTCACCGGCGCGCAGCACTTGGCCTGATCGGCGGCCTTGCCGCCGCCTGCGCCGGCGTCTTCGCCTCATTGCCGGCGCGAGCCGCCGACAGCACGGTGACGCTGTGGAGCTGGCGCACCGAGGACGAGGCAGCGATGCGCCGCATCTTCGATGCCTTCGAGGCGAAGAATCCCGGCATCAAGGTCGCCATTCAGTTCACGCCGGATGCCGACTACCAGAACCGGCTGAGCACGGCGCTGCGCGGCGGGCGCGGGCCCGACATCGCGCAGCTCAAGGCCTATGGCGAATTGCAGCCCTTCGTCGAGGCCGGCTATCTCGACGCGCTGGACGACAGCGTGCCGGAGCTGAAGAATATGGAGGACGCGGCGCTTGGCGGCGCGCGCGGCCGCAGCGACGGCAAGCTCTATGGCGTGCCCTATTCGGTGCCGATGATGGGCGTCTTCTACAACCAGGATATTTTCGCCGCCCAGGGCATCGAGATCCCCAAGACCTACAAGGATTTCACCGCTGTCTGCGAGAAGCTGAAGGCGGCCGGCATCACGCCGATCGCCACCGGCGGCGCCAACGGCTCGGCCTGGGAACTGGAGATCGCCGTCGGCGTCGTCGGCCCGACCGTCTATGGTCCTGAATTCTACGACGAGATGATGAGCGGCAAGGCGACCTTCGAGGATCCGCGCTATGTCGCGGCGCTGAAGCGCTTCGCCGAGCTGAAGCCGTATTTCCCCGACGGCTTCGCCGGCATCGACTACACCACCGCCACGCAGCAGTTCATCGGCGGCAAGGCGGCGATGTTCCTCGGCGGTTCGTTCGAGAACGGCAGCTTCAAGGCGCAGAACCCGAAGCTGAAATTCTCGATCTTCCCGTTCCCCGCCGACGATGCCGGGGCAAAACTCTACACCTCGGCCTTCTCCGACGGCTCCTATGGCCTGGTCTCCGAGAGCCAGAACAAGGAAGCCGCGACCAAGGTGCTGGGCTTCATGGCTTCGGCAGAGTTCGCGCAGATGTTCGCCGACGAGCTCGGCTGGCCGCCGGCCCGCACGGATGTGACGGTGAAGGATCCAGTGCTGGCCTCGATGATGGAGATGGCGAAGAATTCGACGCCCTATCTGACGCTGGTCGGCTTCCGCTGGCAGTCGCCGACGGCGTCTTCGGTGCTGCAGTCGGAGATCATCGACATGGTCGAAGGCAACATCGCGCCGGAGAAGCTGGCGGCCGACATGCAGGCCGCAGTCGCCACCTGGTTCAAGCCGAAGCAGTAGGCGCGGCCCGTCGCAAAGCGGCCGGCCTCTCACGGACCAGAAAAGCGCATGAGCACCCTTCGCCGCACCAGCAGCCTTCGCCGCACGCAGCAGCGCATGGCCGTGCTGTTCATCCTGCCGGCGCTGGCGGTCTATGCGCTGTTCGTCCTCTATCCCCTGGGGATGTCGCTCTGGGGCAGCTTCTTCGTCTGGAAGGGGCTGCGCATGGTCGAGTTCGCCGGCCTGTCGAATTTCTCAAGGCTGTTCGTTTTCCCCAGCGGCGCGCGGATCTACGGCGCGCTGTGGCACAACACCGCCTGGTTCTTCGGCATCATGGTCTTCCAAAATGGCCTCGGCCTGTTGTTCGCCTGGCTGCTGTTCCTGCGCGACAAGGGTGCGGCCTTCTTCCAGTCGGTGTTCTTCTTTCCGGCGGTGCTGAGCCCGGTCATCATTGGCGCGCTGTGGCGGTTGCTTTTGGCACCGGGTGGCGTCGTCGAATGGGCGCTGAACGGGCTCGGCCTGCACCAGGGCAGCCTGACTGTGCTCGGCAACAGCCACACCGCGCTCGCCATGCTGATCGCCGTCGATGCCTGGAACTGGATGGGCCTGCCGGTGCTGATCTACACGGCAGGTCTGCGGCAGATTTCCGGCCAGATTTTCGAGGCGGCAAAACTTGACGGCGCCGGCAATGCGCGCATGCTGTTCTCGATCGCGCTGCCGCTGCTGATGCCGGCGCTGGGCACGCTGACGACTTTGTCGTTCATCAACACCTTCAACCAGTTCGACCTCGTCTATGTCATGCAGGGCGTGCAGGGCAATCCGAGCTATTCGACCGACACGCTGGTGACGTACTTCTACCGGCTGGCCTTCGGCGCGGAAGGTGCTGTCGGCATCACCGATATCGGTCTGGCTTTGGCGCTCGGCACCGTGCTGTTTTTGATCCTCAGCATCGGCACGCTCATGATGCTGCGCTTCTTCGACCGCCGCACGGTGCAGCTATGAGCGCGCTGGCGATTTCACAAAGACCGGCCATCTCTCGGCAGCTGGCGCGGCTGCCCGGCTGGACGGTGCTGGTCGTATGGACGGCGGCCGTGCTGTTGCCGCTCTACATCCTCATCGTTTCCTGTTTCAAGACCACGGCCGAGATCTACGACAACAGGCTCGGCCTGCCGCAAAGCTTTGCCTTCGACAATTTCATCAACGCCTGGACGCGCGCCGATCTCGGCCAGAATTTCATCAACAGCCTGATCGTCACGGGCGGCGCCGTCATCCTCACCATCGTCGTCTCGGCGATGGCCGCCTATCCGCTCAGCCGCTACAAGCTTGGCTGGAATGCCATCATGCTCGGCCTGTTCCTGTCCGGCATCATGCTGCCCATCCGGTTGGCCTCGGTCGAACTGTTCACGCTGATGCGCAATCTCGGCCTGCTGGATTCGCTGACCGGGCTGATCCTGGTCTATTCGGCGATCCGCATTCCCTTCGCCGTCTTCATCTTCGCCAATTTCATGCGCGTCTTGCCCTCCGAGTTGGACGAGGCGGCGCGCATGGACGGCGCCGGCGAGGTCCGCATCCTGTTCCAGATCATCCTGCCGATGGTCAAGCCGGCGGTGTCGATCGTGGCAATCTTCACCGCGATCGCGGTGTGGAACGATTTCTTCTTCCCGCTGATCTTCATCTTCGACGACCGCTACAAGACGGTGCCGCTGGCGATCAGCGTCTTCGTCGGCCAGTTCCGCACCGACTGGGGCCTGGTGTTCGCCTCGCTGGCGATATCCATGGCGCCCATCCTGATCATGTATTGTCTGCTGGCGCGGCAGATTCGCGAAGGCGTCGGCACCGGAGGGGGCATGAAATGATCGAAGACAGGATTTATGCGGCGAAATCCATCCTGGTGGTCGGCGCACACGCCTTCGATGCCGAGGTGATGGCCGGGCCGCTGGCGGCCGCTGCCGTCAAGCGCGGCGCCACGGTGACCTTCCTGCATCTGACCATGGGTGAGCAGGGCCATCCGTACCTGGTTCCCGCGCATTATTGCGTGCAGAAGGAAGAGGAAGCGGGCAGCGCGGCGGAGCGGCTCGGCGTCGCCATGCGTAGCTTTGGCCTGCGCGACGGCTTCCTGCCCACAGACGATCAGACGGCGCTCGAAGTGGGCGACATCATTCGCGAGCTGAAACCCGAGATCGTCATCACCCATTGGCATGGCAGCTGGCACAAGGACCATCGCGCCGCCGCGCATTTGACGAAGACCGGTATCTTCTTCGCCGGACTGCCGACCGTTGCCAGCGACCATCCGGCGCACACGCCGCAACTGCTGCTGTTCGGCGAGAACTGGGAGGACGATGACGGCTTCCGGCCCGAGCATCTCGTCGATGTCAGCGACGGGTTCGAGGCCTGGCGCGACGCGGTCATGGAGTATGAGCTGGCGCGCGGCCTGAGCAGCTTCCCCTATGTCGACTATTACAGTTCGCTCTACCGGCTGCGCGGCTGCCTGCGTGGCACGCGCCATGCGCAGGCCTTCGCGGCGGCGTCGCATTCGTGGAATGCCGGCAGCGGCCTGTTCTCGCTCCCCTTCGGCAAAGGGTCCGGTCGATGAGGCGGGTACTCGCCATCGATCTCGGCGGCACCAATCTGCGCGCCGCCGTATCTACGGGCGATGTCGGTGCGTTGGAGGCGCTGGGCAGCGAGCCGGCGCCGGCAACCCTTGGTGCCTTCATTGCGCGCATCGACGCGCTGTGCGCTGAGGCCGGGTCGGTCTCAGCGCTTGGCATCGCGGTGCCGGGTCTGGTCGAGGGCTCAATCTGCCGCTGGATCCCCAACTTGCCGTTCCTCGACGGCGTCGATATCCAGCCGCTGTTTCCCAAACTGCGCGTAGCGCTCGGCAATGACGCGCAGATTGCGCTGCTGGCGGAGGCTGTCGAAGGCAGTGCGAAAAACATGTCGGAAGCGATCCTGCTCGCCATCGGCACCGGCATCGGTTCGGCGGTGCTGGCCAATGGCCGCATCGTTGCCGGCGCGCATGGCGGCGCCTGCTCGTTCGGCTGGGCCTGCGCCGACGTGAGGGATCATGGTGAAGAGCGCAGCGGCTGGCTGGAGCGCGTCGCGTCGGGCCGGGCGCTTGATGCCCTTGCCGGACAGATCGGCCTTGCCGACGGCCGCCAGCTGATCGCCGCTGCCCAGGCCGGCGAACTGGCCGCACTCACCTTGCTTGAACTGCCGGCGCGACAGCTCGGCACCGCGCTTGCAGGCGCTGTCGCGCTGCTCGATCCGCAAGCGGTTCTGATTTCGGGTGGTTTGGCGGAGGCGCTGGATGTGATCCGGCCGCCGCTGCTTGCAGCGCTGCGACGCCAACTGCCGCCGCATCTGCGCGGCATCGACATCAAGCCCGGAAAATTCGGTCCCCGCGCCGGCCTCGTCGGCGCGGCGCTGGCCGGCGCCGTTGGGCAAGGGTGGAGGCATGTGCGATGAGCGAAGCAAGCTTTCAGCAGCCGGACCGCAGACGGCCGGAGCCGCTCTGGTATCAGGTCGAAGAGGCGATCCGCGCCATCGTCAAGAGCGGCGAATGGGCAACGGGCGACCAGATCCCGGCGGAGGACAGGCTGTGCGCCCTGTTCGGCGTCAGCCGCATCACGCTGCGCCACGCCTTGCGCAACCTCGAGGAGGCAGGACTGCTCAGGCGCGAACATGGCCGCGGCACGTTCGTGCGCTCGACCACGCTGGTCGCCGGCACGCGCGAGCTGACCAGCTTCACCCAGGAGATGGGCAATATGGGCGTGGTCGCGGGCTCGCGCCTGCTCGACTGCAGCCTGACCACCGCCAACGCGGCGGCTGCCGGCGCGCTGGAGATCGAGGAAGGCGATCCGGTGGTGCGCATTCGCAGGCTGCGGCTCGGCAACAACGAGCCGATCGGCATTCAGACGGCGCAGCTGTCGGCCGTGCGCGTGCCGGGCTTCCTCGATGCCGGCCTGCTGCAGGGCTCGCTCTACGAGGCGCTGGAGCGCCATTACGGCATCGTGCCGGTGGCGGCGCGGGAAAACTACCGGGTCGGCGCGGTCGGCGCGGCGGACGCCGAACTGCTCGACCTCGCTGTCGGCAGCCCGGCCTTCGTCGTCGAACGCATCACCACCGACGAGCGCGGCCCGTTCGAATTCACCGTCTCGATCATGCGCGGCGACCGCTACGAAATCCGCTCGACGCTGCGCGCCGGACGCGTGCCGCTGAACCCGAGAAGCTGATCCATTCCAGACCGACACAGCAAACAGGAGTACCCACGTGTCCGATCTCTACATCCACCGTCTCGCCGCCCTCATCGACCAGGCTGCGAAAGCCAATGAAGAGGCCTTTGGCCAGGCCGCCAGCCGCTTTGCCGACTCGCTCGAGGGCGGCGGGCTGGTGCATCTCTATGGCTCCGGCCATTCGGTGCTGCCGGTGCAGGAAGTGTTTCCGCGCTATGGCAGCTATGTCGGCTTCAACCCCCTGACCGACCCGCGCGTGATGTGGCACAATGTGCTCGGCGCCGGCGGCGTGCGCGAGCTTTTGTGGCTGGAGCGTACGGAAAGATACGCCGAAAAATTCCTCGACCACCAGCCGCTCAACAAGGGCGATTCGATCATCATCTTCGGCCATAGCGGCCGCAACTCGTCGGGCATCGACACCGCGCTCTACGCCAGGAAGCGCGGCATCTTCGTCGTCGCTGTCACCAGCAAGAACAATCTGGACAAGCCGGCGACGCACTCGTCCGGCAAGCGGCTGGCGGATGCCGCCGACCTCGTCATCGACACCTGTTCGCCGATCGAGGACGCCATCGTGCCGGTCGAGGGCTGGAGCCGGCCGGTGTCGGGCTCATCGACGGTGCTTGCCATGATCCTGGCGCATGAGCTGATCGCGCGCACGGCCGAGCAGCTCGCCAAGCGCGGCATCGAACTGCCGGTCTTCGCCTCGCCGACCATTGCCGGCGTGACGCTGCACGACACCGACGTCATCTACGGCGTCTACCGCGAGCGCATGCTGGAGGCGCAGCAGAAGCACCTGCCGACCTTCCAGGCAACGATGCGCGGAGAGTGAAAAAAGGGAGGCCCGGCACATGCCGGGCCTCCGACGTCTCGTTCCGCAATTCCTATCCTCTCAACGCCGCTTCGGGCGCCCGGCAGGCGATTTGTTGCCGCGCGGGCCGCTCTGAACCGGCGTGTTGCCCTGGTTTTCCTCCGACAGCTTGCGCCAGCGGGCAAGGCGCTCAGGGTCGAGCGTACCCGCCTTCAACGCAGCCTGCACCGCGCAGCCCGGTTCGTGGACATGGGTGCAGTCGCGGAACTTGCACAGCGGTGCGAGCTCGGTGATTTCGGCAAACAGCGTGTCGATGCCGGATGCGACGTCGCTGACATGCAGCGTGCGCATGCCCGGCGTGTCGATTACCCAGCCGCCACCGGCGATGGGGTGCAGCGACCGCGCCGTGGTGGTGTGGCGACCCTTGGCATCGTGCTCGCGAATGCCCGCAGTCTGTTGCGGCGATTGCTGCGCCGCTCCGGCCAGCGTGTTGACCAGCGTCGATTTGCCGACGCCGGAGGAGCCGACCAGCGCCACCGTCTGCCCTGCGCCACACCAGGGAGCAAGCGCCGCTGCGGCATCGGCGACGCGCGGGTTCAGCGTCACTACGGGCAAACCACGCTGAAGGGCGGCAGCCTGGCTTTGGTATCTCTCGGCATCGTCAGCGGTGTCGGCCTTGGTCAGCAGGATCACCGGCGTCGTTCCGGCCTCGTTGGCCAGCGCCAGATAGCGCTCCAGCCGGGCGATGTTGAAATCTGCATTGCAGGACGTCACGATGAACAGCGTGTCGACATTGGCCGCGGCCAGCTGCGGGATCCTGCCGCCCTGGGTACGGCGCTCCAGCACCGTCTTGCGGGTCAGCCGGCGGAGCAGCAGATGTGTATGCTGCTCGACCAGCACCCAGTCGCCGACGGCGTAGTCGCCGGTGTTGGCATTGGCCGGCAGCGTCAGATCCACTGGCCCTGCCCGGGACAGGCCGGCCAGGCGGTCGCGGTGCACCGAGGCGATGCGCGTCGGCACGAGGTCTGCCTCATCGGCTTCAAGCTGGTCGCCGAAGAAATCCGTCCAGCCCAGGCTTGCGAGGGAGGCCGTCATGGCTTTGACCAGGGGGACGGCGTCACAGACATCGGAGAGTATCCTTTGGCAAAATGGGCGCGGACCCTCGGGGCGGTTGTTCAAGCCGTGTATGGGCGGCATGGCGGCATTTGGCAAGCCGAACCGCGCCGATGGCCGAGCCGTTTCGCGCACCACGTTGGAACGCATCGCGGCGGTGGTTCGCTGATGCGCTTACGCGTCGTTACTCTCAATGTCTGCAACACGGAAGGCGAACCGGAGCACCTGGCGGCCATCAACCGGGAGCTGAGGCGGCTCGACCCCGATCTGTCGCTCTCCAGGACGTCGTCCAGACAGCCGATGTGAAATCCCTCGATACGCTGCCGATGGTCTTGATTTGCATGCCACGCATCAGGCCTCGTCGTCGACCTCGAAGTTGGCAGCGACGGCTGAGGATGGCAGGTCGAGAAGCCTGCCAAAAGGGGGAGGGGGATGGCCGGTACCGCAGGGGGCGGGGGGTTGGGATGGGGTTGCCTGAAGCACCGGCCAAAGCGGGACAAGTCCCACGCCCACAAGCTAGCAGAGCTTGGATCGGTTCATATGGTGTGATCGCGGAACTGGCGCAAAAGCGCTTTCACATCCCCGCGCAGGCGTCGGCAACGAGCCCGCAACCGGGGGTTTCCGGTCGGTTGGTGGATTGCGCAAGCGTCGGTTGAAGGCGCTGCGGGAGGCTGTCGTTTTTAGTGCGGTTCGAGTGCTATGCGCTCAGCGATAGGTGCTCAAGGCAGGGCAATCGCGTGGCGCCACCACATGCGATTGTCCTGCTTACGCCACCGGCAGCATCCGCCCCGCAATCAGATCCGCCGCCTTCTCCGCAATCATGACCACGGCGGCGTTGGTGTTCGACGACACGATGCTTGGCATGACCGAGCTGTCGCAGACACGCAGGCCTTGCAGACCGCGCACGCGCAGCTCGGGATCGACGACGCTGTCGGCATCGCCGCCCATCCGGCAGGTGCCGACTGGGTGATAGGCGCTGCGGCCATGTTCTCGGGCGAAGGCTTCGAGTGCTGAGCGCCCCTGCATCGCCTTGCCGGGCAGATGCTCGCGGTTGATGTATCTGGCGAAGGCTGGCTGCGACAGGATTTCGCGGCTGATCTCGATGCCGTCGATGGCGCGTTCGAGATCATAGCGCTCGGCGAACGGGTTGGGGTCGATGATGGGCGCATCGCGCAGGTCCGCGGACTTGAGCGTGACGCTGCCGCGCGAACGCGGGCGCACATGGTAGGAGTTCAGCGTGCAGCCATTGCCGCCGGGAACCGAGCCGATGCCTTCCTCGACGCCGGCGCCGGGCAGGAAATGGAACTGGATGTCCGGCGTCTTCTCCGCGCGGTCGCCCCACCAGAAGCCGCCGGCCTCGACGATGTTGGAGGCCACCGGCCCCTTGCCGAACAGCGCATATTCAAGACCGGCAACCGCCTGCCAGCGCTTCTTCTTGTAACGGTCGATGCCATGCGGTCCGTTGAGCTCGGCGACGACATCGACGTCCATGTGATCGTGCAGATTCTGGCCGACGTTTTTGGAATCGTGGACCACCTCGATGCCGTGATGGCCGAGATGCACGGCCGGGCCGATGCCGGACAGCATCAGCAATTTCGGCGAGCCGATGGCGCCGGCGGCGACGATGACTTCGCGCTCGGCGCGGAGCAGTTCGGTGCGGCCATTGACGATGATCTCGACACCGATGGCGCGGCCGTTCTCGACCACGATGCGGCTGACGGAGGCGTCGGTGCGTAGCGTCAGATTCTTGCGGCCGAGCGCCGGCTTCAGATAGGCAACCGCCGTGCTCGAGCGTTTCCCCCGACGCGTCGTCGTCTGGTAGAAGCCGGCGCCCGCCTGCTCACCGGCGTTGAAGTCGGCGCGGAAAGGAAGGCCCGCCTGCTGCGCCGCCTTGACGAAGATGCGGGTCAGCGGATGCGGCGCGCCGCTGGAGACGCCGAGCGGGCCGTCAGTGCCGTGCTGCGCATCGGCAAAAGTGTCGTTGCCCTCGGAGCGGACGAAGTAGGGCAGCACGTCGGCATAGCTCCAGCCGGCACAGCCATTCTCAGTCGCCCAGCCGTCATAATCCTCAGGGCAGCCGCGGGTGAACACCTGGGCGTTGATCGAGGAGCCGCCGCCCAGCACGCGGGCCTGCGGATAGACCATGGTGCGGCCGTCGATCTCCTTGCCGGGCGCGGTGTCATAACCCCAGATCAGCGGCCCCGACGTCATCTTGAAGAAGCCGACCGGCAAATGGATGTAGCGGTCGGTGTCGGGCGGACCGGCCTCGAGCAGCACGACGGACACGTCCGGGTCCTCGCTCAGCCGGGCGGCCAGAATGCAGCCGGCCGAACCGCCGCCGACAATGATGTAATCCGTCATTTCCACTCCCGGGTTCTCTTTGTTGGAGCATGATCTCCGGACAAAACGGTTTCCCGATTTGTCCGAAAAAACCGGTTCCCACTTCTAGGGATCATGCTCCGGCGGGCGATGAAAATCACCGCCCCTTCCTCTTGCGCGCGACGATCTCAAGTCGCTTGTGCCGCGTCAAGAGAAAGGGTATGGTTATCGTGTTGAAGGGTTGTCGTACAAGTGGAGGAGCTTGACGATCCTCACCAGGAGGTCCCGGCCGCGCTCCCTGCGCAAGATGCCGGGCGGAACAGAATTCAATCGGGAGGTTTCGAGGCATGAACGACACGAAGAATTTTGCGGTCAACCGGCGCACGCTGATGATGGGCGCCACCGCCGGCGTGGCGGCACTCGCCATGCCGAGCGTGCTGCGCGCGCAGGACAAGCCGACTCTGGTGACGTCGATCCGCTCGCTGTCCAACCCCTATCACGCGGTGTGGAAGACCGGCGCCGAAGCGTATGCCAAATGGGCCGGGCTGGAACACGTCACGCTGGTTTCGGAAGGCAACAGCGAGAAGGGCATTGCCGACATCAAGGCGATGCTGGCCAAGACCGGCGGCAACATGGTGCTGAATTCCGATCCCAACGACACGCCCGATGCGCGCCCGATCGTCGAGGCCTGCGCCAAGGCCGGCGCCTATGTGGTGACGCAGTGGAACAAGCCTGGGGATCTGCACCCGAAGGATTTCAACCCGAACTATGTCTCGCATATCGAGTTCGACGGCATCGACAGCGGCAAGACCATCGCCGAGATCCTGTTCAAGACCATAGGCGGCAAGGGCGGCATCGTCGCACTCGGCGGCCTGATCTCGACCACGGCGGCGATCGAACGCAAGAAGGGCCTCGATGCGGCGCTTGCCGCCAACCCAGACATCAAGCTGCTCGATTTCCAGGTCGCTAACTGGAAGTCGACCGAAGCCTTCGACCTGATGGGCAATCTGCTCACCCGCTTCGGCGACGACATCAAGGGCATCTGGGCGGCCAATGACGATATGGGCTCCGGCGCACTGGAAGCGCTGCGTGCCGAAAATCTCGCCGGCAAGGTGCCGATCGTCGGCGTCGACGGCATCAAGACGGCGGTCGATGCGGTGCGCACCGGCGAGTTCGCCTGCACCGTCACTTCGGATCCGTTCTGGCAGGGCGGCATGGGTCTGGCCATCGGCTACAACGCCAAGATCGGCAAGTTCGACCCGACCAAGGAGCCCGCGGAGCACCGTGAGTTCTACGGCAAGGCGGTGCTGATCTCGCACGACAATGTCGAGGAATATTACAAGACCAATGTCGATGCGAAGCCCGAGATCGACTGGAACGATCTGTGGGGCCGGGTCACCGGAGCAATCCGCACCTGATCCATCGGAGTGGGCTGCAACTCCCTGGCGGCCCGCTTCCTCCCGCAGCCGTCGCGATCCCCTTGTCGCGACGGCTGTCACCAGCAGACGGGAAGCGGTTTCTTGACAATCCATACAGAACCCCTGAAGTCCGTTTCGGACATCGAGCGGACGACGCCTATGACACCGTTCCCCGGCCGTATCGCGACATTCCTGGGCGGCAGGCGCTGGCGCAGCCTGGCGCCGCTGGCGGTGCTGATTGTACTCTGCGTACTCATCGCCATTGCCAACCCCAATTTCATCGAGCTGCGCAATCTGGTGCGGCTTGCGAATTCCGCCGCCGTGCCGCTGACGCTGGCGATGGGGCTGACCTTCATCATCCTGATGGGCAGCATCGACCTTGCAGTCGAAGGCACGCTTTCGGTGGCGGCAATGGTGCTTGTGCTGCTCGCCGCCAATGACGGCAACGGCAACGACTATGGGTGGTGGGCGGTGCTCGCTGCCATCGCCGCCGGCACCGCCATGGGCTTCGTCAGCGGTCTCGTCCAGACCATGCTGCGCATCCCGTCCTTCATGGGCACGCTCGGCATGTGGTTCATCGGCCTCGGCCTGTCGGTCTATATGCTGGGCGGCACGGCCATCAAGCTGAACGACGCCTCGATCCGCGACCTGGCCTTGCACCGTTTCCTCGGCCTGCCGGTGGCGGTCTGGGTCGCGTTCGGCGCCTTCCTGCTCGCCACTGTCATCCAGTATCACACCAAGCTCGGCCGCCACATATTGGCGATCGGCGGTGATGAGGATGTCGCCAAGCTCTCCGGCGTCAATGTCGTGCGCGTGCGCATCACCGCTTTTGCGCTGGCAGGGTTCTTCTTCGGCATTGCCGGCGTGCTGGCCGCGGCACAGCTCGGCCAGTCGCACGCCGTCATCGGCGACGGCAGGCTGTTTGCAGCGGTCACCGCAGTGGTCGTCGGCGGCACCGCTTTGACCGGCGGCGAGGGCGGCGTCGTCAACACGCTGATCGGTGTGCTGATCGTCACCGTGCTTGCCAATGGCATGATCCTGCTCGGCATCTCGCCCTACATCCAGCAGACGGTGCAGGGTCTGATGATCATCGCCGCGGTGGCGCTGTCGCTCGACCGTGTCCGCCTGAAAATCGTCAAGTGAACGCCATGCTGCAGGCGTCCAACATCATCAAGAATTTCCCCGGCGTCCAGGCGCTGCGCGACGTCTCCATCGAGGTGCGGCCCAATGAAGTTGTCGGGCTGATCGGCGAGAACGGCGCCGGCAAGTCGACGCTGATGCGGGTGCTGGCAGGCGGCTACCGGCCGGATGGCGGCTCGCTCACGCTGGATGGCGAACAGCTGCGCATGCGCAACGCCCGTGATGCGGCCAGGCATGGCATCGGCATGGTGTTCCAGGAGCAGTCGCTGGTGCTGAACCTGACGGTTGCCGAAAACATCTATCTCGGCGAAGAGGACCGCTTCACCCGCTTCGGCCTCGTCAATTGGCGCGCCATGAACGCGGCGGCGCGGCGGCAACTGGCCAAGATCGGCATCGACATCGACGTCACCGCGCGCACCTCCGAACTCACCTTCGCCGCACGCCAGATGGTCGAGCTCGCCAAGGCGCTGACCTTGGAGGAAGTGGTCGAGCGGCAGTTGCTCATCCTGCTCGACGAGCCGACCTCGGTGCTCAACGCCGCTGATATCGAGGTGCTGTTCGCGCGGGTGCGCTCGCTTAAATCCCGCGCCAGTTTTGTGTTCGTCTCGCACCGCCTCGACGAGGTGCTCAACATCTCCGACCGTGTCTACACGATGAAGGACGGCGCGGTCGTCGCCGAGCACCGCGCAGCTGAAGTCACCGCGCCGGAGCTGCACGAGATCATGGTCGGGCGCGGCCTGCAGGCCGAATATTACCGCGAGGCCCGCCAGCTCGCGCCGCGCGATATCGTGATGGTCGAGGCTAAGGGGCTTGGCGCCAACGGTTACTATCACGGCGTCAATCTCTCGATCCGGGCCGGCGAGATTGTCGGCATTGCCGGCGTTGTCGGCTCCGGCCGCGAGGAGGTGACGCGCACCGTTGGCGGCTTCGTCCAGCATGATGCCGGCGAGATGAAAATCGCCGGCGATGCCGTGCGCTTCTCCTCGCCGGAGCCGGCTGTGCGCAAGGGCATCGGCTATGTCCCGCGCGAGCGCCGGCTCGAAGGGCTGGTGATGTTCCTGTCGATCGCGGAGAACATTTCGCTGGCCGATCTCTCCAGCGTCATGCGCCATGGCGCCATCGACTATGGCAAGGAGCGCCGGCTTGCCGCCGACTGGATCAAGCGGCTGCGCATCAAGGCGCCCGGTCCCGATGCCGCCTGCCGCAAGCTCAGCGGCGGCAACCAGCAGAAGGTGGTGCTGGCGCGCTGGATGACGGCGGGCTCGCGCATCCTGGTGCTCGACCATCCCACACGCGGCCTCGATGTCGGCGCCAAGGAGGAGGTCTACGAATTGGTGCGCGATCTCTCGGCGCAAGGCGTGGCGATCCTTTTGATTTCCGACACGCTGGAGGAAACGATCGGTCTGTCGCACCAGGTGCTGGTGATGCGCGACGGTGCAATCACCGCGCGCTTCGATGCCAGTCCGGGCAACAAGCCGAACCAGGTCGATCTTCTCAGGGCAATGGTGTGAACCGATGAATGAGGCGTTCTCCATCAGGCAGGTTTTCGAGGGCAAGTGGACGCAAGGCGCCATTCCGCTGATCCTGCTGGTCGGCCTGCTGCTGGTCATCGAGATCGCCGCGCCCGGCTTCCTCGCCGGCGAAACCGTGGCGCTTTTGTTTGCCAACACCTCCGTGCTGTTCATCCTGGCGACCGGCGTCACCTTCGCCATTCTGCTCGGCGGCATCGATTTGTCGATCCAGGCGGTGGCGTCACTAGCCAGCGTCATCCTGGCGCAATTGCTGCCGTCGCTCGGCCTCGCCGCCTTTCCGGTGGCGATCCTGTCGGGGCTCGCCTTCGGCGTGTTGAGCGGTGTCGTCCATGTCAAGCTGCGCGTGCCGTCCTTCGTCGCGACACTCGCCACCGGCGGCGTGGTCACCGGCCTGGCGCTCTGGGTCTCCAATGGCCGCGCCATCACCATCGAGGAGGCTGGTCGCGAAAACACGGCGTGGATCAACGCCACCATCATCGGCATTCCGGTGGTGGTGCTGATTTCGGCGGTCATCGGCATCGCCGCCTTTCTGGCGCTGCGCTACACACGCTTCGGCCGCCAGGCGATCGCGGTCGGCGCCGGCGAGCCGGCGGCGTGGGCCGCGGGCATCAATGTCGACCGCACCAAGATCATCGCCTTTGCCGCGTCGGGTATGCTCGCGGCCTTCGCCGGCATCGTGCTGGCAGCCAGGCTGTCGAGCGGTTCGCCGGTGCTGGCCAACCAGCTGCTGCTGCCGGCCATCGCCGCCGTCATCGTCGGCGGCACGGCGATCACCGGCGGGCTCGGCGGCGTTGCCCGCACGGCGGTCGGCGCGCTGATCATCTCGATCGTGCGCATCGGCATGACCTTCGTCGGCGTCAATATTTTCCTGGAAAACATGGTGTTCGGCGCGGTGCTCATTGCCGCCGTCGCCATCACCATCGACCGCAGCAAGATCGCGGTCATCAAGTGATCCCGCCTCCCAGGCAAGCGCGGACAGGCCGGGACCGCATCGGCGCGAGGCCGATGCGGTCCGGCCCGATCGGATTACATCGTGTCGAGGCCGATCAGCTCGATCTTGTAGCCGTCGGGGTCTTCGACGAAAGCGATGTGGGTGGTGCCGTGCTGCATCGGGCCGGGCTTGCGCGGGATCTTGGCGCCGCGCTTTTCCAGTTCGGCGCAGACGGCGTAGATGTCGTTGACGCCGAGCGCCAGATGGCCGAAGCCGGTGCCGATCTCGTAGGGCTCCTCGCGGCCCCAGTTCAGCGTCAGCTCGACGACGGCTTCCTTGTCCTCGGGGCCGTAGCCGACAAAGGCGTTGGTGAACTTGCCGCCGGGGTAGTCGTCGCGGCGCAGCAGAGTCATGCCGAGCACCTCGGTGTAGAAGGCGATCGACTTGTCGAGGTCGAGCACCCTGATCATGGTGTGCATATAGCGAAATCCCGGGGCGTCGCTCATTGGGGAAGTCCTCCGAATTCTGTGATTTGCGGGTCTGATCATCCACATCGAACGCTTGGCGGCAAGCCTCGCTTGATGTTCTCAATCAGGGTTGTATGATAACACGACAACGCCGGTATTTGTCCAGCCGTTTTGCCGAGGGGCCCAGAGCCAATCCATGAATGCCGTGCCGCCACCCTCCGCATCGCAGATCGCAGCCCTGGCCGGCTTGCTGCCGAATGGCGGGCTGCTGACCGAGGAAGTGGATCTGGCGCGCTACAGCCGCGATTGGTCGGGCGATCATTTCGGCCGGCCGCTGGCGGTGGCGCGGCCCTCTTCGGTGGAGGAAATGTCGGCGCTGATGCGGTTCTGCCATGCCGAGCGCATTCCGGTGGTGCCGCAAGGCGGCCTGACCGGGCTCGTGGGCGCCGCAGTGGCGGCGGATGGCGGCGAGATCGTCATCTCGCTGGAGCGCATGAACCGTATCCGTTCGATCAGCCCGATCGACTTTGCCATGGTGGTCGAGGCCGGCTGCATTCTCGAGGACGCCAAGCGCGCCGCCGAAGCGAGCGACTGCCTGCTGCCGATCACCTTCGGCGCGCAGGGCAGCTGCCGTATCGGCGGCAATGTCGCCACCAATGCCGGCGGCTTCAACGTGCTGCGCTACGGGATGACGCGGGACCTGGTGCTTGGCCTCGAAGTGGTGCTGGCCGACGGCCGCATCTGGAACGGGCTGAAAGTGCTGCGCAAGGACAATCGCGGCTATGATCTGAAGCAGATCTTCATCGGCTCGGAGGGCACGCTGGGCATCGTCACCGCGGCGGCGCTGAAGCTGTTTCCCAAGCCGACGCAGATCGAAACAGCACTTGTCGGCTTGCGCTCGGTCGAGGATGCGATGGCACTCTATGCCCGCGCCCGGCGCGATTGCAGCGATTTGCTCACCGCCTTCGAACTGATCCTGCGCGGCGGCATCGAGATCACCATGCGCGAAGGCCAGGATTTTCCCGATCCGCTCAGCCAGCCCTATCCCGTCTATGTGCTGATCGAGGTGTCGTCGGGCGGGCTGATCGACCTCTCCAATATGCTGCTGGGGTTTCTCGGCAGCGTCGAGGACATCGTCGAGGACGGCGTCATCGCTTCGACCAGGGCTCAAGGTGAGCGGTTGTGGCTCTACCGCGAGATCATGGTCGAGCGGCAGGGCAGGGGCGGGCGCTACCTGCGCACCGATGTGTCGGTGCCGATCTCCAGGCTTGCCGATTTCGTCACCGATGCGCTGGCCGCCTTGGAGAAAGCCCGGCCCGACGCGCTGGCCGTCACCTACGGCCATGTCGGCGACGGCAACATCCACCTCAACGTCGTGCCGCCGGAAGGCATGGGCACCGAGGCGATGGAACATCTGTTCGAGCAGGCGGAAGCCGAGATCTTCACCGTCGTCGATCGCTATGGCGGCTCTATCAGCGCCGAGCACGGCATCGGCCGGGTCAAGCAGAAGGCGTTCCTCGAACGCATCGATCCGGTGACGCTCGACCTCGCCGCCGGCATCAAGGACGCATTCGACCCGCGCCACATTCTCAGCAACGGCCGCATTCTGGCGTCCGCACCCGCCGTCGACTATAGGTGAGCGATGACGCTGAAACTCGACAAGGTCAATCGCGGCCCACACCTCTCCACTCTGGTGGCCAGTTCCATCTCGCGCGAGATCGCGCAAGGCCGGCTGAAGCCGGGTGACCAGCTGCCGACCGAGGCGGCGCTGGCAACCACTTTCGGGGTCAGCCGCAACGTGGTGCGCGAGGCGATCGCGCGGCTGCGCTCGGAAGGCCGAATCTGGTCGCAGCAGGGGCGCGGCGCCTTCGTGGTCGAGAGCAACAACCCGACGGTGCTGACCATCGACCATGAGACGCTGCAGCGCGCCGACTCGTTTCGCAATCTGTTCGAACTGCGTGGCATCCTCGAAGTGCAGGCGGCGGCCCTTGCCGCAAAACGGCGCAGCGACGCCGATCTCAAAGCCATGGGCGATGCGCTGTCCGGCATGCGCGCCGCCCCCTATGGCAGCGTCGCCTGGCTGCGCAGCGACCTCGAATTCCACCGCACCGTCGCCGAGGCGACGCGCAATTCCTACATGGGCCAATTCCTGGTCTTCGTGTCCGAGCGGGTGCGCGAAAGCATTCTCGCCGCCGGCAACCAGCAAAAGTCGGACGACATGGCCCGCATCACGCTCGGCGAACATGAGCGCATCCTGAGAGCGATCCGTGCCGGCGACGCCGAAGGAGCGCAAGCGGCGATGCGCGACCATCTGGCGGGCGCGGCGCTGCGGGTGGGGTTGCATGAGGGGGAAGCTGCGGAGATAGCGCCGGGGCCCGAGGCGGCGTCTCCGGTACGGCATTCGCGGTTGCGGAAGGCTGTGCGCGGGCAGGCTTAGGGATAGCCTTGCCTTATCCGCGCGCTGGGCCAATCGCCTATGGCGGCGCTGACCCCCACTCCGTCTCGGCTTCGCCGAGCCACCTTGCCGGGGCGAGCCACGGGTCTCGCCCGTCCTTCGGACCCCCCATTTCATGGGGATGAGGAAATGCCAATCTCCGACATCGCAGCCCTTCAAAGCTTGGGTTTCCTCTCCCCCACGAATGTGGGGGTAGAGGTGGCTCGGCGAAGCCGAGACGGAGTGGGGGAGCGCCATATCAGATTTCACTCGGTCGTCGGCTCAACCAGCTCAGGGCCGGAGATAGGCCGCCACCCACCGCGCTATTTCAGCGGCAAAAACAGCTCAAGCACCACCTCGCGCACCGGTCCGTTCGACGAAAAGTGTCGCTGGCAATAGATCGGAAAGTCGCGCGCCTCCTCGCCGCTGGCCGGAAGCCATTCGCGGTAGAGGTAGAGCGCTGCCGGCTCGAGATTGTTGGTGTTGCCGGGATAGCGCAGCACCGCGCAGCGTCCGGCGGGGATCACGCCGGCCTTCATCTGCGCGTCCTCGATCCGCCCGCCTTCTACCGGCAGGTCGGTTCCGGCACAGATATCCATGCTGTAATCGGCCGGGTTCGCCGGCTCCCTTTCGGAACGGAAGATGTTGAAGGTCGGGCTTGTCTCGGGCGAGAGGCCGGCCGCCTTGCGCCAGGCGATGAAGCGCTGGATGGTGTCCTGGAGCGTCGCCCGGTCGCCGCGATGCTCCATGATCGCCACAGGCGTCGGCGGCACATCGCGGATCATCACGTCGTCGGGTTCGAAGATTATCTGCATGAGCGTGGTCCTTGCTTTGTCGAGCGGCCCGAAGGCCATGAGCCACGACCCCCAGTCGGGAGATTTCCGAAACGACGAAGGCGATTGTCCGAACCGTTGCCTGAAGGCGCGGGCGAAGGCATCCGGCGCGTCGTAACCGGCATCCATCGCTATGTCGGTGACGCTTTGGGCGTCGCTCTCGGCAAGCCGGTACGAAGCGCGCTTCAGGCGGGCGAGCTGGACATAGCGATGCACGGACAAGCCGAAGGTTGACGTGAACTGCCGGTGGAAATGGTATTTCGAGAACGCCGCGACGCCGCTCAACGCTTCCAGGCCCAGATCGCCGTCCAGATGCTGGTCGATGTGGTCCAGCACCCGCTGCATCCGGGCATGGTAGTTTTCAAGTGGCGTCATCAAACGTCTCGTCCTGCGTGGCGACACCAGATAGGCGCTCCCGGATATGTCGCGCTCGACCGATCTTGCGGTTTGACACGGATGGACGCGTGCCGCATCTCCGGCGCGCATTAACGACTGCGGATGGCTGCGGGCAGGTCGCAAGATAGGCAGTGGCTCAGTCTGTCCGGTCGGCGGACTGTTCCAACACGACATCGAGAGTGATCATCGCAGGGCTAAGGTCGCTGGCGGCAGTGTGAATGACCTGCCGTACCCGTCGGATTGGTGAAGCTAAGCAGAAGGCGACGCGTCTTTTGCTTTTACGTCAGAAACGAAGGGAAACTCCGCGCCGTTGAATGCCCACCAGTAGCGATTAATAATCTGCCACCAAGTCAAGTAAATGCGCTTTGACTTGTCGCTGCCTAGGCTTTCGGCAGCAGCATTGTAGGCTATGGCGTCCATTGCGCGCATCGGAGGCGGCTCCTCTGCGTAGAGGCGTTTAAGGGTCGCCTCCCAATCTCTGACCGTTGAGGGGCTAGGCTTGTCGGCCTCAGCGATTTCCGCCGTTAGTTCGTAGAAACGGCGTTGCAAAAATTCATGTGTGCGCGCCTTACCTCCAAAGTCGAACACCAACTGCAATAGTCCCGCCATGGTTGCCACAAAAGCCAGAACCGCCGGGGGAGCGAAGGTCTTCTCAAAATCGGCTACGGCCGCTGCGCCCGCTGCGACAATTATCAAGCTCATGAGCCGGTTGAGCAGGTCGTAGTAGTTGCGCCGCGCGGTGTGGTAGATCGCGTTTCTGAGCGCATCAAAATTGATTTTAGACGGTTCGCGCATCGCATTTGCCATCAGTTTGGGGGCGGTTTAACTCCCGGCCCCGCCATCCTAATATAGATCTTATTCCCGACCGGAGCAAATATGAGAGGTTTGATACTCTCGTATCCAAGTTTTTCAGTTATCGCTCCAAGCGCATCAACGAAGCCAGACTTATACGCGTCGAAATTGTCAGATTTTAGAACGGCGCGAAAATCAGAAGCGTCATTTTGTGACACCTCGATGTATTGGCGATCAATGCACCTGGCTGCCCATCAAGCATCACTTGATATTCCCCAGGCGGCACGCGGTATTGCCTTACGAGGGGAAAACCGGGCAGGTTCCATTCAAAATTGTCGAGAGAATTGCCCTTCGCATCGGTGGCGGAAATGGACAGTTCTTTGGACGGATTTTGGACATAGACTGCTATCCCACTCTGATCGGGAGGCATCTCAATCCACTTCTGTACATCGCCAGCAAATGCTGGAAGCGCGGCCGATGTTGTTGCAAGAAAAATCAGTGCTGCCCGCAACATCGGGTTCCCCAAATTTGATGAAGTGAGCACGGATAATGACATATCTATGGATTGATTGCTATCTGCGCTTTCTGGACTTGCCCAGGCCTGCGGATTCGTCTTTGTGTCTCTACTGTAGCCATGCAGCTGCGGCGTTTTGAGCATTCGCTTCAGCGTGTCTTTAGCTGCATATATCCGTTTTTCACTAGGTTCTAGAATGGCCTACGACGAATTTGAGATTGACAGAATTAAGCACGCTCTTGGCGACATGTGCATTGCATGGGCACATCTTGAGGAAGGGTGCTTCATGGTCCTCTTTTACACCATGCGGGATATCGAATACACGGCCTATGAACTTATCCGAAACGAGCTCGACCTTCGCGGTGCTTTGCAGGTCTGCAAGGGACATGCGGTCGCTAACCGCTGGGAGCGCCACAGCGACCATATCCCTATCCTGGTTGACTTGATCGATGGTGAAATTCGAGCAGCCCGCAACCGATTTATCCACGACCCAATCACTAGTGGGGTAACATCGTACATTCGCCAATCATACGTGACGCGCTACCGAAAGAGCCCACACAAACTCGACGTGCATATCGGCACCCATACCGAGGTGAGCTCCGAAGAGATTTATACATTCACGCGCGCCGTGCGGGCACTAGAGCGCTACGCTGGGTCAATCGTCCAATATCTCGATTGGTTGGATGGTGAGCGTCAATTCGATTGGGAGTTTCCGTCGATGGAACTCGCTCAGCTAGGCGCGCACTTTGCCATCACCGAGTACACCCAGATCGCCAAATCGCGGGGTTCAGTTCGATAATCCTCTGGCACCCATGGCGCTCAAATATATGATCGCGCTGCCCTATCGCTCCAGTCCCATCACTCCCCCGCCGTCTCCACCAGCGACACCCCATTCAACCCCGCGACAATATCCGACAATGCCGGCACGAACTTCTCGCCGTGGCCGGTGGCAACCGCCGTGGCAAACCCATTCCGCACGGCAGCGCCGATCGGGTTGGCCACACCTGCGGCCTGGGCGAACGACGCGAGGTAGGTCATGTCTTTCAGCGCGTTGGCGATGGCGAAGCGCTGGGCGTTTTCGTTGCGGTTGAGGACGAAGTCGAAGAAGGCCTGGTAGAAGCCGCAATCCATGCGGCTGCCGGAGATGACGCTGTTGAAGACCTGCGGCGTCAGGCCGCCCTTGGCGCCCAGCGTCAGCGCTTCGGAATAGATCGCGGAATAGCCCATCGAGACGAAATTGTTGAGCAGCTTCATGGTGTGGCCGCTGCCGGTCGGGCCGGTGTGGACGACACGGGCGGCAAAGGCTTCGAGCACCGGCCGGGCGCGGGCAACGACTTCCGCCGGACCGCCGACCATGACGTCGAGCTTGCCTTCAGTGGCTTCCTTGGGCGTGCGCGCCAGCGGCGCGTCGATCAGCGTTATGCCTTGCTGGGCGAGATCGGTGGCAAGCGCTGTCGTCGATGACGGGTTGGAGGTCGAGCAGTCGATGATGAGCAGAGGCGTCGCGGCCGCTGCCAGCCCGTCCGGTCCCTTGACCAGCGCTTCGACCTCGCGCGTGCCGGTGACGCACAGGATGACGATGTCGCAGGCGGCGGCAAGCGCACGCGGGCTTGCCGCTTCGGTGGCGCCGGCCGCGATCAGCCGGTCGGCGGCGGTGCGGCTGCGGTGGACATACACCGCCAGTGGCCAGCCTTTGCTGAGCAGATTGTCGGCCATGCCGGCGCCCATGCTGCCCAGGCCGATGAAGCCGATGCGTTCTTTCATGCAATCCTCCTATCGCCCGTGCCAACGGGCCGAACTTTCGTCACCTTGCGGCGGGCACCCGTCGATGCAATCCTTTGAACAAGAATCGAACCGGAGTCGCGCTGATGGCGGAGCCCATGACTTTCGACGCCATACCGCAGGCGCCCAACCTGCGGACGGGTCTGGTCAACACGCTGATTGCGCAGATCGAATCCGGTGACCTTGCGCCGGGGCAGCGGCTGCCGACCGAGCAGGAGATTGTTGCTGCCACAGGCGTCAGCCGCACCGTGGTGCGCGAGGCGCTGGCGGCGCTGCGTGCGCGCGGGCTGATTACCACGCGCCAGGGGCTCGGCGCCTTCGTCGCCAAGGATCCGCCGCCGAAGACGTTTTCCGTGCTGCCCGACGATCTCGAATCGATCGACGAGGTGCTGCGCGTGCTCGAACTGCGCATGGGCATCGAGGTGGAGGCGACCGGCCTCGCTGCCCAACGGCGCAGCGAGGCGGCGCTTCAACAGATGAGCGCGCGGCTCGACGCGCTGGAGGCGGCGGTGCGTGCCGGCGGCTCCGGCTCGGAAGAGGATTTCGGCTTCCACCGCGCCATTCTCGCCGCGACGCAGAACCCGAATTTCACCCGGCTGTTCGACACGTTCGGCAGCGCCATGGTCCCGCGCCATTGGACGCGGCTCGACCGCATGACGGAGGCCGAGCGGGAAAAATATCTCGACCGCATGCAGCGCGAGCATCGCGCCATTCTCGGGGCCATCGAAGCCAGGGACGTCAATGCCGCGCGGCGCGCCATGCGCAGCCATCTGACCAAGAGCTATGCCCGCTTCGAGGATCTGCGCGACAAGGCTGTTCACGATTAGGGGGCCAACCACGGTTGACGGACTGCTCATCCGGCGACCCCGTCGGAGATCGAGTTCGCGAATCAGCGACATGTTCCTCCCGGCTCGAAATCGTTGCAATCTTACCGGGTTGTCATACAACCCTGTGATCTGGTAAATCCAGGGAAGAGGGATGTCAATCGCGTTGCCATGCGGTATGAGGCTCCCGAAATCAGAACCGTCATCAAAGCCGCAAGTCAGGAAGCAAAATGCAGTCACGGAAATTTGGCCGTACCGGCAGATCAGTCAGCGAGATCGGCTTCGGCGCCTGGGCGATCGGCGCCGCCTGGGGCGAGGTCAATGACGACGATGCGGTCGCCGCCCTGCATGCCGCGCTCGATGCCGGCGTCAGCTTCCTCGACACGGCCGACGTCTATGGCGACGGCCGTTCGGAAAAACTGATCGCACGGGTGATGAAGGAACGTGGCGGCGCGCGCCCGTTCATCGCCACCAAGGCCGGACGGCGGCTGCCGAAACAGACCGTCGAAGGCTACAGCGTCGAGAACCTCAACGGCTGGATCGACCGCAGCCTGAAATACCTCGAGACCGACACGCTGGACCTGGTGCAGCTGCATTGCCCGCCGACCGATCTCTATTACCACCCGGAAGTGTTCGAGCGTCTCGACAAGCTCGCCGAGCAAGGCAAGATCCGCAATTACGGCGTCAGCGTCGAGCGTGTCGAAGAGGCGCTGAAGGCGATGCAATATCCCGGCGTCGTCAGCGTGCAGATCATCTTCAACGCCTTCCGCCAGCGCCCGGCCGAGCTGTTCTTCGACCAGGCGAAAAAGAACGACGTCGCCATCATCGCCCGCGTGCCGCTGGCCAGCGGCCTGCTGTCGGGCAAGTTCAGGGCGGACACCAAGTTCGAGACCACCGACCATCGCCTGTTCAACAGGAATGGCGAAGCCTTCGATGTCGGCGAGACGTTTTCGGGCTTGCCCTATGAGGTCGGCCTGGCGGCCGTCGAGAAGGTGCGGCCGCTGGTGTCAGGCGACACCACCATGGCGAAATTCGCTCTGCGCTGGATCCTGATGTTCGACGCTGTGACGGTCGTCATCCCCGGCGCCCGCAATCCGGCGCAGGCGGTTTCCAATGCGGAAGCGGCGGAGCTTGCGCCGTTGTCCTCCGAGTTGATGGCCAAGGTGGAGGCGGTCTACGACGAGAACATCAAGCCCTACGTGCATCAGCGCTGGTGAGCCAGCGCCTGCCGCCCTCGACCGGCTGACTGACCAGAGGCCAGCCGGGCCAAATTGCGCTCGTCGTCACAAGCCGTGCAGCGGATCCTGTGATCCACCGGGTCATTTAATCGACCGCGGCGCTTGTTATTGTGCAGTGCAGCAACGATATTCCTGCGTGTGCGTTGTGTGCACGAGTCTGCCCATTCCGGCGCGCAAGGATACCGATTTGCGAGACATATCCGATACGATCGCCCGGCTGAGCGCGATGCGCGGCCGGCCAGCCGGTACAGGACAGAGCAAGGACGACCACCTGTCCGAGATGACAGGGTTCGGGTCCAATCCCGGCGCCTTGCGCGCGCGGTTTTATCTTCCTGAAAACCTGCCGAAGCAGGCGGCGCTGGTCGTGGTGCTGCATGGCTGTACCCAGACTGCCGCCGCGTACGACTATGGTTCCGGCTGGACCGAGCTCGCCGACGAGCAGGGTTTTGCCGTGCTTTTCCCCGAGCAGCAGCGCGCCAACAACGCCAATCTTTGCTTCAACTGGTTCGTGCCGGGCGATGTAAGCCGCGACAGCGGCGAGGCACTGTCCATCCGCCAGATGATCGAGGCGGCTGTCCTCACCCACGGTCTCGACCGCAAGCGAATCTTCGTCACCGGTCTTTCCGCCGGCGGCGCCATGGCGGCGGTGATGCTGGCGACCTACCCGGACGTGTTTGCCGGTGGCGCGATCATTGCCGGGCTTGCCTATGGCAGCGCCTCGACCATCCCCGAAGCCTTCGACCGCATGCGTGGCCATGGCGGCCCGTCCAGAACCGACCTGCAGCGTCTGTTGCGGGAGGCTTCGCCGCACAAGGGGCCGTGGCCGAGGATTTCGATCTGGCAGGGCTCGGCCGACACGACCGTGGTGCCTTCTAATGCCGGCGCGGTGCTGGCGCAATGGCAGGGCGTGCACGGCCTCGCTCAAGCGCCGACACGCACGGAAAAGGTCGACGGTCAGAGCCGCAAAGTCTGGTCCGATGGCAAAGGCCGCGACGTGGTCGAGGCATACAGCATTGCCGGCATGGGCCATGGCACGCCATTGCAAGCGAGCGGCGACAATGCTCTCGGCAAAGCAGGGCCGTTCATGCTGGATGCCGGGATTTCCTCGACGCGCCACATCGCCCGTTTCTGGGGGCTGACGAAGCCAGAGGTACGACGCGCGGCGAAAGCCGAGGCCGCTTCAGGCACTGCATTGCAGCCTTTCTCGCCGAAGGAAAAACCGCGAGCCGTCCGTGTCGATCCGACCCCGGAGCCTGTCAATCCGCCAGGCGGTCCGGCTGGCGGGATTACCAAGGTCATCGAGGACGCGCTGCGGGCAGCGGGATTGATGCGCTGAGGCTGAGGCTCGCCCCGCACAAAGGACAAGGGCAAGCGCCAGCATCATTATCGCAGCAGGCCTTCGTCCTCGAACGCATCCCAGCCCTTCAGTCCGGGCGGCGGGCCATCCGTGTCCCGGGCGTTCCTCGCAGTGCGAGCCTGCCCGGTGCCCTTTCCCGCGCGCGTCAGCGCGGCCTTGCCCGCGCCGCGCCGCCTGTTCTCGGCGACCTCCTGGACATCCTGCTCTCTCCACACGGTTGCCAGATCGCGGTCCAGGACGTCTTCGATGTGGCGCGGGTCGAAAACGTGGAAGGTGACAGACTTTGATCGCCCACGCATCTTGACGGTACGTGTGCCGGTGCTTTGCAGCCGACCGTCCTTGAGCCATTTGTGGCGCTCGCGCGAAGAGATCGTAAGGATATCCTCGACCTCGCGTGGAAGCACAGGCAGCGCCTCCACTCCCTCCAGTGTTTTGGAGATACTGGCAGAGGCGGCCTTGAACGCTTCCGCTTCGGATCTCGACATTCGCAATGCGATGCGCCCCGTCTCGGCCTTGACGTGCTTCCTGACTGCCCATGGAAGGCGGGCTCTGACTTCACGTTCGATCCCCTTGGAGCGCACGGCGGACCCGAGTGTCGCTGACGGCGACAACGGCCATTCGGCAATCAGTTGCGGGGACGGGCTCATGCCTTCCTGGGGCTGGTTTCGTTGGTTCGATGCTAACACGGCAAGAGCCGGTAAAGCCAAGGCAACAGCGAAAAGGGGCAGGTCCGATGAGAACCCGCCCCTTATGGCCGAATTTGAACGCCGCTTGCTGCGCCGACAGCACCTTCGGCCCCGCCGCCGTGCGGCGACGGGGCTCGATGATCAGAGTGGGCTGGCGTTGCGCGTTTTGTCGCGCTCGGCCTCGATGTCGGTGTAGGGGTCGGCATTGGCATCGAAGCCGGTCCAGCCACCGGCTTCATAGGCGCGTCGGCGGTCTTGCAGATCGACCGAGTTGGATTCGCCAAGAATACGCTCGGCCTCGTCGGCGAGTTCGTCACTGACCCTGGCGGTCACCATCGTGCCACCGCGGCGAACGCCCTCCGCATAGACATGCGCATCCCTTTCGGGGACGCCTGACTCGGTCAGCGCCCCGACGATGCCGCCGGCAGCGCCACCGACGACCGCGCCGCCAACGGCGCCGACCGCGGTGGCGGCCAGCCATCCTGCGGCCACGACCGGACCGACGCCCGGAATGGCCATGATGCCGAGCCCTGTCAGAAGCCCGCCGGCGCCGCCAATGACAGCTCCGAGACCGGCGCCGCCGGCTGCATCCTCGGCGGCGTTGGAGGTGTCGCCATCGTCGTACCAGTCGTCCGAATTGTTGGCGACGATGCTGATGTCGGCCTGCGGCACGCCGATTGCCTCCAGTTCGCCGACGGCATCGGAGGCATCATCGTAGTTGTCGAAAAGTCCTGTTACGGTTTTCATGGTCTTGATCTCCTCGATCTGGTTCAGAGGTTCAGTTGGCGCCGGCAACGACGTTGCCCTGATAATCGAGCGCCACGGTCGTGGTCTTGCCATCCTTGGTGGCCTGACCGCGCCAGATGCCCTGGTCGTCTTTGGTCAGCTTGGACACGCCGGAGAAGCCGGCATCCTGAATGCGGCTCTTCGCCTGATCCTCGGTGAAGCTGTTGGCACCCGGGACCGGGGCGGCCGGATTGGTGGTGTCGGTCGTGCTCACGGCCGGGGTGGTGGAGCTGGTGGTCGACGATGCATTGTCGGTGGAAGCGATCTTCTCGACCATTCCCTGATGCATTTTGAGCGTCGGCAAGGTCTCGGAGGCGAAGGTCTTCAGCTGCGCGTTGTCGCCGTCCTTGGCATAGCTCTCGAACAGCGTGACCGCCTCCGAATGCGCATCGCGCTGCATCTGGACATAGGGCTTGTCGACGGCATCGTTGGCATTCTGCAGAGCCTCCAGATCGGCCTTGTGCTTGGCGTCCAGCTCCGTCGGCACTTTCAGCTTCTGTTCGCCGGCGATGGTCGCAAGCTTGGCGTTGGCGGCGCCGTGATCGTCGATCATCTTCTTGGCGAAATCCTTGACGCCTTGATCCTGGGCCTTGCCTTCTGCGATCTTGCTGGAGTCCACTTCGAACAGGCCGCCGATGGCGGCCTTGTCGACAAAGTCCTGAGCGCTGTCGGCGGCGAAGGCGGGCAGGGCGAAGACCATGGCTGTGGCGGTGGCCAGCGAAGCTAGAAGAACACGTGTTTTCATGGACAGAGATCCTCGTTGGGGCACACATCGTGCTGTGAGCCTAACCAGTGCGGCCAAGCTTTGTTCCGCCGCCCAAGCGTTATAACCGGGAGGGTCGATGCCGCGATGATGGCCCCTCATCCTCGGATTTTGCGCCTTTGCGATGTCGACGCGTGGCTCGGACGGCGACCCGCTCGATGGGCGCCTTGCAAGTCCATCGCAAAGGGAAACGAGGCCTTCGCCGCCCGCAATGAATAGCGCCCGCGGTGGCCTATCGAGGTTCAGCGATCGTTGCGTTCGAGGCGGCGCGCAACCTCTGTCTGGGCGACCTGCAGCAGCGTGTCTATCTCGAACATCGCCGCCGCATGGCCGCCGTCGCGAATGACACGGCGGGCGCGGTGGAGCAGGTCGGAGACCGTCCGCAGCGTTTCAGCATGGCTCGATCGATTCGACAAATGCGTGCCCTCCATCAGACACAACCGTTGGATCGGGAGAGTGTTCCCAAAGTTAGCGGCCGGCCGGGCGAATGACTGTGACGGCAGGCAGCGGAACCATCCTTGTCCGTTGGCCGTTCCCCCTGCCTCAACGAAAGGAACAGCCATGGCCGACAACGACACCCCGAAGGACACCGCGAAGGACACCCCCAAGGACACCCCGAAGATTTCCGCCCGAGAGGCCCAGGAGGCCCTGGAGAAGCAGGTCGCATCGCTGAGGCGCGAGATCAGCAAGATCAACCGGACGCTTGCCGACCGCGCAGAAGATGCCGTCGGCGAAGCCGGCGGCTGGTACGGCAGCGCGACCGAGCGCGCGGCACGGGCAACGCAGCAGCTGAGATCGCAGGCGCAGACGGTGTCCGAAGCCGTCCAGCAAAATCCCGGCACCATCAGCAGCGCTTTCGTGCTTGGTGGCATTGCCGGGTTGTTGATCGGCATGCTGCTCGGGCAAAGCCAGGAACGCGACCGAAGCTGGTTCTAGCGGCGTATCTTATGAATATTGCGCCCGCCGGCTTTGCTGGCGGGCTTTGTATGGACGCCAGATCACTGAGGCTTTGAGTGAAAAACTCCCCGCTCGGGTAAACGGGATTTGTGGTCGGCGCCGCCCGCGCGGCGCCCTCGACAGGTGAGTTGAGTTTCCCTGCCGCGGTCGTATGTTGTTGACCGTAGTGGAGGATCACAAATGCCCATTCGACGCAAAGCCACCGAGGCCGGCGTTTTGCAGCCATCCGAACTCGAGCTGTTGGGCCGTGTATTCGAGCAGCTTAAGCGCGACGGTCAGTCGCCCGAAGCACGCGACGCCATCGCATCCCGGATTATCGCGAACTATATGGCCGGCGTGGTCGACGAAGCCGAGCTCGTCAGTCTTTCGAGGCAACCGCTGGGCCGGTAGTGCGCTTTCCATTCCGGGTTCAGAAGAGTTTCAGGTCGTCAAATCAGAGGGATAAGGCAATGCCGGCTGACCCACCGATAGAGCGACGGTCGCTTATCCGTGATCTTGTTCTGAAGGAAGCGACAATCCGCGTTGGCGACGCCAGTATCAATTGTCTGGTTTGTAACCAGCACGCCCATGGCGCGGAGCTACGGGTGAAGGCCGATATCGCAATCCCCGACCGTTTCGTGCTTCACGTGCCGGTCGATCATACCAGCTATCGCGCCGTGGTGCGGTGGAGACGGAACGAGCGACTTGGGGTGCAGCTTGATTCGGGAAGGCAGGCCTAGATGGCGGTAGCGGGGACGGATCACCCAGCTGTTCAAGTGCAGGGTTGATGGGACAAGGCAGGGCTCGTTTGCGGCACGAACGCTTCTTCCATGCTGCTTGCGATTTGCAATCAGTTGCTATAGCGTCTGACTGCTTGCAAATTACAAGCGGTTAATCCGTGAACCGACTATGCGAAGGCGCTGCTTATGGCCAAACTTATCTTGGGAATGAACGTTTCCATCGATGGCTATGTCGATGACCTTGCCGGAAATCTGGTCATGGGCGCACCAAGCCAGAAGCACTTCGAGTACTGGATCGAGACGATCCGCAACCATGCCGGCGCTGTGTATGGCCGCCGGATGTACGAGGTCATGCGCTATTGGGACGATGATCACGCGGAATGGGACGCTCCGCTTCGCCAGTTCGCGACACTCTGGCGCAAGCTGCCCAAATGGGTCGTTTCGCACACACTTTCACGGGTAGGCCCCAACTCCACCCTCATCTCCGGAGATATTGAAACGCAGATTCGCGAGATCGCGGCCCGCACGGAGGGTATCCTGAGCGTTTCCGGTCCGGAACTGGCCGGTCTTATGACCGGGCTGGGCCTGATTGAGGAATATCACCTGCACGTGAGGCCGTTCGTGCTCGGCAAGGGCAAGCCTTTCTTCCACGAGGCAAGGCCTCCGCTGCAACTGGTGTCGAGCACATTGATCGATGACGATACGGTTCATATGATCTATGTGCCGCGAGGCTGAACGATAAGGCGCTTCAGCGCCAACATGCGAACCAACACGTACGTTCGCAGTGGGCCTGGTCCCGGCCTTCGCACCGAGGTCTCACATGTCAGCTTGCGTGCTGGGTACCCAAGCAGCAGAGGGTCTGCTGTCGGCCGAAAATCTGCCGGTCAGCAATGCGCCCCATGCCGGTCAAAGAGGCCTTGCCGCCGTTCCTCCATAAGCAGACATTGCAGACCTACAAGGACATCGCTTTTACGCCCGAAGCGCCGCTTCGGTTGCTCCTTCAGTGACCTGGCGGCCCAAGGGCGTCGTCCACCACCGCCCGCCCTGGTCCGCAACTCACCGTTGCCAGCGGCTCTGCTCCTGGCCTTCCCGCGATGACCGAGCGGGTAGTGAAACATCATGGTCAAGCCTGAAAAGCAAGGTCCAACCTAGCCGCCTTTCCAGGCCTGCGTCATCATCGTCCAGCAGTTCAGGATCCTGCGTGCGCCAGCCGGATCCGTCGGGTCGGCCGGCCGCACAGTTTTTTTCATCCCGCTGGAACATTGGCGAAGGAATGCAGTTGGTGTCGCTGCAGATGCCGCCGCGCGGTGCCAGTGGGCGATTGGTGGCAACACCTGATCGGCCGCCGCTCCTTTACGAGGCGGCTTAGCGTGTGAGCCAATCCTGCAGCAAAGGCCTAGGGATTGGAACGACCAACAGGAGGCAGTCATGAAGCACCAGACACTCGATCAACTCCAGTCAGTCGCGGACATAAGTCCACTATCGCCGGCTCTGCTGGCTACAAGGACGCAACGGATAGAGCGGTGGGCGGAACTGCTCTATCGAAATCCGACGCGCTCCCTTGTGGCTCTCACCGGGACTGAGCATCTGCATCCCTCTGTCCGCGGAGAAGCGCGCGCGGTCGGATCGGCGATTAGTGTCGCCTTTGACGATCCACTGCTGCGTGCATCGGGCATGCAATCGGATACCTACGGGGAAGCCAGACGCTTCTTCGAACTCTCCGATTGGCAGTTGCATGAGATCGTCTGCAGTTGCCACACCGGCGCCACCATGCAGGCTGGCTGGGCCGCCGGGCGTGTCCGCAGGGTTCTCAATGGGAGCAAGATATTGGCTTGGCTGAGAAAAGGATTCATGCCGCACTGAGACACGGCGCTTGCGCCTGAAGAAGCATGCAGGCTCCAGCAGAGATTGCGTCGGCTCCGCGAAGGCATGGCTGACCTCAATGGAGTAGGGCGGCCGAGTTGCTTGCGACTTCAGAAATGACGTTCACCATTGCTTAGTGGACCTCGTCAGGGTGATCGGCAATTTCGTGAATAGCGAGTACCAGCGCCAGTTTCGACCAACCGGTCGGCAGCGCCCTCGTGACCAAGCGGGGTTACTTATCCTCGGTGCGTCACATGTGCGCTTCGTCAGCGGTATAGCCTGCCAATCCCTCCACAGCCGTTTTGACGCTGCGAAAAGCTCGAGGCGTGAGGGGGCAATTTAACCCAGGAATCCCGAAAACGGCACTTCCGCTTTCGGCCCCGAAATTGAAATTCGAGGCCCGCCCCATCACCCCGGAAAAATCGTAAACCCGCCATCCACCCGCAGCACCTGCCCGTTGATAAACCGCGCCCGCGGGCCAGCCAGAAACGCCACCGCCTCGGCGATCTCTTCGGGCTCGGCATAGCGGTTCAGCGATTTCCTGCTCGAGTCCATGCGCTCGGGATCGACCACGCGGGTCGCCTGGAAGCGTGCCGTCTTGGTGGCGCCGGGGCTGACCGCGTTGATGCGCACGCCGTCGTCGATCAGTTCCTTGGCGAGACAGCGCGTGTAATGCACGACCGCGGCCTTCAAGGTGGAGTAAACGACCTCGGGCGAGCAGCCGAGATGTGCCGCCGCGGAGGCGATGTTGATGACGGAGCCGCCGCCGCGCTGCTTCATCGGAGGCACGAAGGCCTGGCAGACCAGCATCGTGCCGATCAGATTGTTCTCGGTGAGCACGCGGATGTCGTCCAGTTCGATGTCGAGGGCGTTGTTCGGGTTCGGCTTGCCGCCCTTGGCGCCGATGTCGCCGCCAGCGCAATTGACCAGCACATGGACGTCGCCGAGATCGGCCTCGATCCTGCGCTTCATCTCGGCAACCGCTTTCTGGTCGCCGATGTTGCCGGTCACCGACGTGACCTTCGTGCCGTGCCGCTTCAGGCGCTCGACCACTTCGCCGAGATTGGCAAACTCGCCGTACTTCGCCGGCGCTTCCTCGTCCATGTCGTGGATCGCGACATTGGCGCCGAGTTCGGCCAGGCGCTCGGCCATCACGCGGCCGAGGCCACGGCCGGAGCCGGTTACGAAGGCGGTCAATCCATCGAGTTCACGTGCCGTCATCGGATATTCTCCATCAGTTTGCGCATGTTGGCGGCGCTGCGCCGGATCATGTCGAGCTCATAGGAAACCAATGAGACGTCGGCTTCGCGCTCCCAAGGCGTGCGGTAGTCGGCATCGTCGGGCAGCCGGTTGCGCTGCGCGGCCGCCAGGCAGGCGGCAAATTCGCGCGCTGTCTTCTCGGGGTAGCCGCGCCACCAGTCGTCGCTGAGATAGCGGACATGCCGCGCCTCCAATGCGCCCGGTTCGAGGACGGCGGTCAGGCGCTCGTGGTGTTGGCCAAGAATTGCGAACAGCTCGGCAAACGGCACCGCACCGTCGCCGATGGCGCAGCGGATCAGCCGGTAACCTTCGGTCGTGAACTGCACGCGATAATCCTTGAGGTGGACATGGCGGACATAGGGGGCGATCACCTTCGTAAAATCGAGCGGCGCTTCGCCGACCGGGAACGTGTTGCCGGTGTCGAAGGTGACGCCCACACTGTCACCACCTAGCGCGCAGAATTCGACGAGTTCCCGGCTGGTGAAGTCCTGGTGGTTTTCGATCGCAAGGACATACCCTTCGGCATTCGCGCGGGGACCCCATTCCACCAATCGCTCTCGAATGATGCCGGCGTACTCGCTCCATTTTTCGCCGGCGGCGTTGCGGTCGCCGCAGAGAATGGGCGTCAGCGCCGTGCGGATGATTTTGGCCTTGAGCAGGCGCGCGGCCCGAAAGGCATCGTCGAGCGGTTCGCCCACCAGCAGGCCGCCGCTGACGACCGGCGTGATGCCAAGGCCGGCGAGCCGTTCGCGTAGCGCGATCACCGCGTCGTCGGAAAGCTCGCTCAGCCATGGCACCCAGATCTCCAGCACGCGCGCGCCGAGTTCGGTCGCGAGCGCGATGAAACCTTCGAGCCCCGCTGGCTGCGGATTGGCGCGTGGCGTGCCGCGGCCCTGGAGGCCGAGATGATAGGTCAGGCCGTAGGGGTTCAGGCCGACCTCGAGCATGAAGCGATCCTTTGAGTCAGGTGTGGTCATCTCAGGCCGGCATCCACGGTGATCGACTGCTTGGTGATCATGCGGCTGTCGTCGGCGGCGAGGAACAGCACCGTGCGCGCGATCTCCTCGCCGAGCAGAACCTTGCGGATCACCTGGCGCTGCACGACCTGGTCGACCGAACCTTGGGTCTTGTACCAAAGCTCCCGCTGCCGGTCGGTGATGACGGCGCCCGGCTCGATGGCGTTGACGCGGATGTTGTCGGGGCCAAACGCCCGCGCCAGCGCGAAGGTCAGCCCGACCACCGCAGCCTTGGCCGCCGCATAGGGCGCCATCTCTGACGCGCCGAAACGCCAGGCGATCGAGGAAAAATTGACGATCGAACCAAAGCCCACTTCCTTCATGTGCGGATGCACGGCCTGGGCGGCAAAGAAGTGGTGCCTGAGGTTCACATCCTGGGCGTGGTCCCATGTCGCCTGGGTCACGTCGGCGACCGGCTGGCGATTGTCATCGGCGGCGTTGTTGACCAGCACTGCGACAGGCCCGAGGCGCTCGCGCACCGTGCCAATCGCGGCCTGCAGGACAGGGATGTCGGTCACGTCGCAGCGCAGGAACAGGGGCGCGTGCGCTGCCGTGGCGAGTTCGCGCGCGAGCGCCTCGCCGGCCTCCTGCTGCAGATCGAGAAACGCCACTCGTGCGCCATTGGCGGCGAAGGCGCGGACCGTGTCGGCGCCGATGCCCGACGCACCGCCGGTGATCAGCACGACACGCTCGGACAGGCTCGGATAGGTGGCGAAGGACAAGGCGGAACTCTTTTCAGATCAAGCTTCGGTCAGATCGGGTCAGATCAGGCGTTGGGTCGTCGGGTCGAACAGGCACGCCCGCGCCATGTCGATGCCGAGCGTCACCGTCTCGCCCATAAGCGGCGTGCCGTCGGGGTCGAAACGGCCGGTGATCTCCTTGCCGCCCAGGCGCAGGACGGCCATGGTCTCCGCGCCTGTCGGCTCGACCAGTTCGACCACGGCATCGATCTGCGCGATGCCCGGCTTGCGGCGCGCAAGATCCGGATCGAAGCGGTAGATGTGCTCCGGCCGGATGCCGAGAATGATTTGTCGCGGCGTATCGGATGGGAGCGCCTGGACGATCGGCAGGCTGGCCGTCTTGCCATCGGCGGCCTGCAACACAACAGTGGCGCGACCGCCTTCCTGGCTCAGTTCCGCGGCCAAAAAATTCATCGCCGGCGAGCCCATGAAGCCGGCGACGAACATGTTGGCCGGACGGTTGTAGATCGTGGCCGGATCGTCGAATTGCTGGACCTCGCCTTGATGCATCACGGCGATGCGCGACGCCAGCGTCATCGCCTCGACCTGGTCGTGGGTGACGTAAACCGTGGTCTTGCCGACGCGGTGATGCAGCTTCTTGATTTCGGTGCGCATGTCGACCCGCAGCTTGGCATCGAGATTGGAAAGCGGCTCGTCGAACAGGAACAGTTTGGGATCACGCACCAGCGCCCGGCCCATGGCGACGCGCTGGCGCTGGCCGCCCGAGAGCTGTCCGGGCTTGCGGCCAAGCAGCGGTTCGATCTGCAGGAAGGCAGCAACTCGACTGACGGCCTCGTCCTGCTGCGGCTTCGGGACGCGGCGGCTTTCCATGCCGAAGGTGATGTTCTCGCGCACCGTCATCGTCGGGTAGAGCGCGTAGGACTGGAACACCATGGCGATGTCGCGGTCCTTCGGCGGCACCGAATTGACCAGCCTTCCGTCGATGCGGATCTCGCCGGAGGTAACAGATTCGAGCCCGGCGATCATCGCCAGCAGAGTGGACTTGCCGCAGCCGGAGGGTCCGACCAGCGCGATGAACTCGCCGTCCTGCGCCTCGAGATCGACGCCCTTCAGCACCTCGACCGCACCGTAGTTCTTGCGCAGCGATCGGATGGTCAATGTCGACATGCGATGCCCTTCACTTGATCGCGCCTCATTTGATGGCACCTTGCGTCAGGCCGCGCACAAAATACTTGCCGCCGAAGAGATAGATCAGCAGCGGCGGCAGCGCGCCGATCAGCACGGCGGCGCTCATGACATCGTAGGCGCGCACATTGGTGCCGCTTGCCGTCAGCGCGACGAGCGCTGCCGTGATCGGCTGTTGCTGCCCGGAGGTGAAGACGACGCCGAACAGATATTCGTTCCAGATGCCGGTGAACTGCCAGATCACCGTGACGATCAGGATCGGCGAGGAGAGCGGCAGAATGATCTTGCGGAAGATGCGCCAGAAGCCGGCGCCGTCGATGCGCGCCGCCTTGATCAGGTCGTCGGGGATGCTGACGTAGTAGTTGCGGCAAAACAAAGTGGTGAACGAAATGCCCTGGATAACGTGGATGAGGACGAGCCCGTAGACCGAATTGCTGAGGCCGAGATTGCCGAGGATGAACGCCCACGGCATCAACGAAATCTGGCCCGGAATGAAGACGCCGAGCAGCATGCAGGTGAACAAAGCTTCCGAGCCTCTGAAGCGCCATTTCGACAGGATGTAACCGTTCATCGCGCCGACCGCCGTCGAGATGATCGTGGCCGGGATCGTCATCTTCAGGGAGTTGTAGAAGTTGCGCTGCATGCCCTCGCAGGTGCCGCCGATGCAATAGGTGCTCCAGGCCTGGCCCCAGGCATCGAGGCGGAAGCTGCGCGGCAGCGAGATCAACCCATTGCGCGCGATCTCCTGCTGGTCGCGGAATGAATTCAGCACCACCACCAGCAACGGGACCAGGTAGATCGCCGCGAAGACGACCAGCAGCCCATAGATGGCGAAGCGGGTGAGAAAATGCCGGCGCGACGCGACTGCGGCAGCGCGACGGTCGAGCGACTGGTCCAGGGAGACGTCAGCCATGGCCGGCTTCCTTGCGCCGGCGCCAGACCACCCAGAATGAATAGGGCACCAGCACCACGGCAACAGCGGCAAGCATCATGATGGCGGCGGCCGCACCTTCGCCGATCTGGCCGCGTTGGAACATCAGGTCATAGACGTAGATGGCGGGGAAGGTGGTCGAGATCCCCGGGCCGCCTTTGGTCAGGGCCGCCACGAGGTCGAAGGTCTTGATGGCGAACTGGATCTGGATGACGGCGACCGCCAGGAAGATCGGCGCAATGGTTGGCAGAAGCACCTTGCGATAGATGCGGAACGTCGATGCGCCGTCGATCTGCGCGGCCTTGACGAGGTCCTGATCCACCGAGCGCAGGCCGGCCAGGAACAGCGCCATGGCAAAGCCCGAGGCCTGCCAGACACCGGTGATGATCACCGCGTAGATCGCATAGTGCCGGTCGCTGGCGAGTGCGAAACTGAAGCTCGCCCAGCCGAAACCGCGCACCATGGCCTGGATGCCGTCGGTCGGATTGTAGAGCCAGCTCCAGACCGTGCCGGTGACGATGAAGGAGACGGCCAGCGGATAGAGGAAGATCGTGCGCCAGGCCGCTTCGCCGCGCACGCGCTGGTCGATCAGGATCGCCAGCAGCAGTCCCACCGCCATCGAGCCGACGATGTAGAAAGCGCTGAAGAAAAACAGGTTGTTGTAGGCGATGTTCCAGCGCCGGTTCGCCCACAGCGACGCGTAGTTGTCCAGGCCGACGAAGCCGTAGGTCGGCAGCAGCGAGGAGTTGGACAGCGAGATATAGAGCGTCCAGCCGGTGAACACGAAGATGTAGACGAAGCTCGCCACGAGAGAGGGGCCGAGCACCAGCAAGGGCATCGCGGAGCCCAGCCGCTCGCGCCAGGGGCGGGCGGGCGCCGGTACCGACAGGATCAGGTCGTGATTTGACATTCAGAGCACGGAGATTGGCAGAGCACAGGACTGGCGGAGCGCGGGACCGGGATGGCGGATGGCCGGGTGCGGATGGCGCCCGGCCATTGCCATCTATTTCTGTGCTTCCGCCGCGTCGGCCATCGCGTTGGCGCCATCCTCCGGCGACATGTCCGGCGTCGCCACGAACTCGGTAATGGAGTCCATGATCGCGCCGCGCATCTTCTGCGGGATGGTCATGTTGTGGGCCATCGAGCGGACCAGTGTGCCGTCCTTGATCGAAGCCTGGAGATCCTTCTGCGAGAGCTGCTGGCACGGATTGAAGCCCTTCGACAGATCGATATCCAGGCGTGCGGGGATCGAGCCCTTGGCCTGGTTGAAGACCGTCTGGAAGTCGGGCGACAGGATCAGGCTGGCCAGCAGCTTCTGCCCGTCGATGTAATCCTGGTCCTTCTGCTTGAAGAACACGACCGAGTCCGAGTTGAGGATGAAGCCGGGTTTGCCCCAATCGGTCGGCGCCTGGGCGCAGACATAGTCGGTGCCTTCCTTGAAGCCGGCGGCGGTCAAAAGGCCGATCGTCCAGTCGCCCATGATGTGGAACGCCGCGTCGCCCTTGCCGACGAGCGCCGACATCGAATCCCAGTCGCGGCCGACCATGCCCGGATCCATGTACCTGCTCGTCATCAGGCGCATCTGCGTGAAGGCCTTGACCATCCCCGGGCTGCGCATGGACTCGACATCGCCTTCGACGAAGGCCTTGCGGTAGAGATCGATGTCCTGGCCGTAGAGCACGACCTCGAACACCGTCGAATCCGTCCAGTCGGCGGTCGAATGCGAGATGCAGATCTTGCCTGTGGCGACGATCTTGTCGCAGGCGGCATTGAACTCGGCCCAGGTCTTCGGCATTTCCGCCACGCCGGCCGCCTGCATGACCTTGGGCGAGGCCCAGAGCCAGTTGATGCGGTGGATGTTCATGGGCGCGGCGACCCATTTGCCGGTCGGCTTCATCACCGGAAGCAATTCCGGCGCCACCACTTTCTCCCACCCTTCCGAGGCCGCCAACTCGTCGAGATCGGCGGTCATGCCGGTCTCGTTCCATTCGGCGATCTCAGGGCCCTTGAGCTGCACGGCAGGCGGGGCATTGCCGGCGATCACGTCGGCGCGCAGCTTGGCCAGCGTATTGGCGGTGTGGCCGGCAATCGAGGTCTGTTCCCATTTGCCGCCCTTGGCCGTGAACATCTCGCCGAGCTTGGCGATCGCCTGGGCGTCCGATCCGGTCGCCCATTGGTGCAAAAGGTTGGTCTTGGGCTCGGCGAAGGCTGTTCCGGCGAAAAATGTGCACGCAGCAGCGGCCGCAAGCACGGTCATGACGGACTTCATCGTTTCACTCCCATATCGTGTTGCACGGTTCGTCTCGACCGCTTATGGCCGTGGTTTGAAGCCGCCGCCGGCGAGATGCGTCAATCTCGAGTTCTTTCCAAGATGACATATTGGAGCTATCAGTCAACGATGTTTATGTTGAGCCATGACAAAACCTTCGCTTAGAACCTGGCTGATCGACAGACCCTCCGCGTCGCCGGAGAGCATGATCGTGCGCTGCCTGAGCGAGCGCGGCGCACTCTCCGCGTTGCAGATCGCACGCGCCACCGGTCTGGCGCGCTCGACGGTGTCAACCGCGCTTAACGGCTTGAAAAAGTCTGGAATGGTGATCGAAGCCCCGACCAGCCGCGACGGCATCAGAGGCATCGGCAGGCCAGCCGCGGCGGTGACGCTCAATCCGACAGCGGGCACCTGCGTCGGCATTCACCTGGCTCTTCAGCAGATACGGCTCATCGTCGCCGATGTCTCGCATTCCGTCATTGCCGAACAAAATATTCCAATGGCGCTGGACTACCAGCCGCAACAGGCGGCCCAGGCGGTCAAATCGGCGATTGCCCAATCCTACAGGGAAAACGGTCTGCCGGTAGCGGGGCTCCTGGGGGTTGGTGTCTCCGTCTCCGGCCCTGTCAGCCGCGATGGAGTGGTGCTGCGCGCCAGCATGGTTCCAACATGGGCCAGCGTCAACATACGAGATGTGTTCGGACCCGTCCTGGAACAGCCGATCTTCGCCGACAACGAGAGCAACTGCGCGGCCATTGCCGAGCTGATGTGGGGTGCGGCCGTCGGCCAGGACGATTTCGTGCTGTTCAAGATCGATCTGGGTGTCGGCGGCGCCATTGTCCAGCATGGCCGGCTGGTGACGGGCGTCGCAGGCGGCGCCGGCGAATTCGGGCACATCAGCATCGATCCCGGCGGCGACCTTTGCCGCTGCGGCAATCGCGGATGCCTGGAGCTCTACGCGAGTTTTACCCGGCCGCTGGAACAGATTTCGCGTGTCGTTGGGCGGCAAGTCACCATGGACGATGTCATCGCCATGGCCGAGCAGGGCGACGTCAGGGCGTTGCGGATGATCGAGGATACCGCCGAGATCGCCGGCCGGGGTCTCGGCCTGATCGGCTCGGTGCTCAATCCGCCGCTTATCATCATCGGCGGCCACATGGCTTTGGCAGGGGACATTCTGTTGACGCCGCTGATCGCGTCCTATGAACGCCATACGCTGATCAAGTCCCGCGATATCGCTCCCGCCCTGCGCACGCGCATCATCGTTGGCAAGCACACCGAGAACGATGCCTTGCTGGGCGCGGTCGGCCTCGTTTTGAGACACCAGACGAAGGAACTGTCGCTGGGGTGATCGTCAGGACCTGCCTGTGCTTGTTCAAGTCAATTGCATGTGCCCGCAGCCTTGAGCGCTTCGGCGCGGGACGATTTGGGCAAATCCGCGATCCGCCGGACAGAAGCGTAAAACCTCGGATAGTCGCCGGAACACAGGTCGAACAAGCGAAGAAAGGCCGGAACCTGTTCACCGTAGACAGAAGTTGCGGCGAGCTTGGCGTTGTTGATCGGGGCAGCGAACCAGGCGTCGTATCCCCGGGATCCCGCCCAGTGCCTGTCGCGCATCCGCCGATAGCGCGCCCGCATCCTCTCGATCGCGGCTGCCTTGGCAGTCGCCATCTGCTCCGGGGTACGGGGACTACCATAGACCTGCCTTAACTCGTCGCGCGTCCTCGCCACCAGTCCGAGAAAATCGGCGCTGCGTTTGCGGTCGGCTTCGTATCGGCGCAATCCGGCCCAGTCGCCGGCGGCGCGCAGCCATTTCCTGACGCCGCTGGTTTCGACGGCAACGGCGAATGCCTCGTTGAATGCGGAATCGCCATCCACATAAAGCCGCTGATGCGCCAGTTCATGAAAAACAAGGCTTGCGAGATAGGTGTCGTCCTGACGCAGCATGGTGCTCAGCAGCGGGTCACTCGACCAGCCAAGCGTGGAATAGGCGGTGACGCCCGAGACATAGACGTCGAGGCCTTGTCTTTGAAGCTCGACAGCGCTTTCAGCCGCGGATTTCCGGGAGAAATAACCCCGGTATGGAACGCAGCCGAAAACCGGAAAGCACCATGTTCGTGGCGCAAGCGAGAATTGCGGCGCGGCAAAAACGGCCCAGGTCACGGCATCGCGATGGATGTCGACATAGCTGCGGTAGCTGCTGTTCTCGGGCAATGCCAGTTCATCCGTCGCAAACCGTCTTATCGCGCTGGCCGACGTCAATTTCGCGCGCAATGCCTCGGGCGTCGAAGGGTCAAGGATGAGTTTCCCGACATTCCTGCGCGCGGCCATGATCTGCGTGTGACCCTGCAACGACTGCGCGTAGTAGGAAATGCTCGTGCAGCCGGTCGCCCCGGACGCGATGATCGCCGCGGCAAGCATCTGAAGAACGCGCTTCACTGTTTGCCCACCCTTGCCCATCTCCCCATGCAGCAAACGTCCTGGTCCACCTCAAACAGGAGGCACCGGTTTCCGTCAAGAGCTGCAGGGGCAGGGGGTGACACCGACCTGGGCAGGGCAAGGCGGCCATTCGATCTAGGATTGACGAAAGTCCACCGCAGGGCGGAGCGGGCGAGATACGGACCGTCCGTCGAGACGCGGTTCCCCCAAGCTGCCGCGCGCTACTGGTCCGAAAACCTGACGCTCACGCCGCGCTGGCGAAAATAAGCCTGCATCAACTTACGGCCCGAGCGGTTGTTCTGGGCCAATTTGGCCGGATTGAACACCGCCTGTTTTGCGCCCTCTCGTGTCAGCGCAGCCTTGAGCTCCGCGATATGGGCGTCGATGTCGGCATTGTCCGCCCGCAGCGAGGCATAGATACTTTCGGTCGCTTCAGCCACAGTCGGTTCGCTCACAGATGTCGTCCTTTGGTTGGTTGGGCGGCGGCTTTACCACAGATTTGCGGCTCCGACGATATCGACTGAACCGTCAGAGCACAGCGCCCAGGGCGCAAAACCGCAAAACGTATGTATTCGGCCCTGCTAAACATTGCCCGGCAGGCGAATGGGTCTAACTATCGCTAGGAAACGGGGGGAATCACGTGGCTGCCAATCGTCGAAACGACATCTCATCGTCCGAGCGAGGGCTAGGACGGATTCTTGCGGCAGGCAATGCCCATCCGCGCACAGCTCTGCCTACCGTGGCAACCATCGTCACGACAGTAGCTGCGCTGTATTTCGGTCGTGAGGTGTTCCTTCCCATTGCCATCGCGCTGCTTTTGACCTTTGCGCTGGTGCCGATGGTCTCCGCACTGAAGCGTGTCGGCTTGCCTCGGCTGCCCGCAGTGCTTCTGAGCGTGATTGGCGCATTCGCGGCCCTGGGCCTGTTCAGCTTCATTGTTGCGACCCAGGTAAGCGAGCTTGCTCAGAACATTTCCGTCTACCAGACAAACATTCTGACCAAGGTACGTTCCCTCAAGGAGACGGGCGTTGGTGGCGGCATAATTGCCAGGCTGAGCGGGGTGATCGAGCGTGTCGGTCAGGAGATCGACAAGCAGGATGTGGCGCCGCCTGCGGCCGACAAGCCCCGGCGCGAGCCTGTTCCCGTCGAGATCGTCGCCCGCGAGAGACCTCTGGAGGTATTGCAGAACATCATCGGACCGTTGATCAGCCCGCTGGCATCAGCTGGCCTGATCATCATCGTCGTCATCTTCATGTTGCTTGAGCGCGAGGATCTGCGCGACCGGTTTATCCGCCTCGTCGGCTATGGGGACCTCCATCGCACAACGCAGGCATTGCAGGATGCCGGCAAACGGGTTGGCCGCTATCTGATCATGCAATTGGTGGTCAATATCGTCTACGCGATACCAATCGCAATTGGCCTTTGGGTGCTCGGCATTCCCAACGCGCTGCTGTGGGGGTTGCTGGCACTGGCGCTGCGCTTCGTTCCCTATATCGGCCCTGTTATCGGCATGCTGCTGCCCTTGTTTCTGGCCTTGGCGGTTGCGCCCGGCTGGTCGCTGGTGCTGTGGACCGCCGCACTGTTTGTCGTCATGGAATTGGTAACCGGCAACGTCATCGAACCGTGGCTCTATGGCTCGCGCACGGGACTTTCTCCTTTGGCAATCATCGTTGCGGCAATTTTCTGGACATGGTTGTGGGGGCCGCTCGGCCTGGTCCTTTCGACGCCGCTGACAGTTTGCCTCGTCGTCCTCGGGCGACATGTTCCGCAGTTCGAATTTCTCGACGTCCTGTTTGGCAACGAGCCCGTCCTTGAATCTCACGCCCGGCTCTATCAACGGCTCCTGGCCGGCGATCCCGACGAGGCCACTGACCATGCCGAGGAGATCCTCGAGGAGAAGTACCTGATCGATTTCTACGACACTGTCGCCATTCCTGCTCTCCTGTTGGGCGAGCAGGACCGCATGCGTGGCGTGATGGGCGATCAACAGCGAAGGCAGGTGGCGGCGAGCGCCCAAATTCTTGTGGCAAATCTTGCCGACGATGCACAGGAAGAGGCAAGCGAGGAAGATGCGCCGGCAACCACCGCGGAAGGGAGCTCGAGCAGGGAAACAGATGGCGTCGAAGAGGAAGAGATCGAGCTGCCCGACGGCAAGGACATGTCGGTGCTTTGTGCCGGCGGTCGCGGCGAACTCGACGATGCCGCTGCCGCCATGCTCGCTCAGGTGCTGGAGGTGCAAGGTGCTACGGTGGCGAAGGCCAGTTTTGTCGATATGGAGCCGGCAGGTATTCGTCGTCTCGAACTAGAGGCGATCGACACCGTCGTGGTCGGTTTCCTGAACCGGGATTCGCTCAAGCATGCCCGCTTTCTGGTCCGGAGACTGAAGCGCGCCAAGGCAGGTTTGAGAATTGGGATTGTGTTCTGGTCAGACGCGGAGCAGGGCGATGTCGGGCAAGAAAGGCAAGCTTTGGCCGCCGACATCAGCGCCGATTTCGTAGCGCACGGCATGGTCAACGCTGTGCTTGGCGCACTTTCTCCAGCGCCGGCCGTTCCCCTCAAAGTCGTTTCGAAACGCCGCGATCGACGCCGTCCGGCCCCTCGAAAACGGATCCCGGCCCAGGCAACGGCCGCAACAGCCTAGCCGCACCGCCATGTCTCAGATTGCCGCGCCGGCGCTGGAATGCCTGGTGAGACGGCAAGATCGTCCCCCACTCGCAAGCCATGGAACAATCTCGCGGCCTTGCGGTTCCTAACGTCGAAGGAGACCCCCCATGCTTAGATTCCTTATCCGCCTTGGCGCGATCTATGCAGCGTTCCAGATCGGCAGAGAGTTCGGCCGCAAGGAGACCGAAATCATGCTCCTGCCGCCGCCCGTTGACTACGAGCGGCAACCGACGTCAAGAAACGAAACCGATTTCGGAGAGGCATAGGACCGGTCAATCTGTCTGGTCGATCTGGCCCATGCTGGCGCCGTCCCTGCGCGGGGCGCTTTATCGTACGAACGGACCCGGCCACTTGGCTGTTGCCAGGATCGTTTCTGGCAACGCAATAATTGAGCCGCTATCTCTGTCGCTCAAACGCGGCACAGCGAGGTTGACCGTGCGTCGAAGAATGAGTCTCAGATCCTGGCGTTGAGCCGATGGAGAAGGCATGATCAGCACGGGCAAGGACGAGCACAACCCTAAGAAAGTGGAAGGGAATGAAGCACTGGTGCTGTCAACTGCCAAAGAGACCGGCATCACCGAGGATCAAGCGCGCGACCTTGTTCGCCTGATCGGCACCGGCCGCAATTCGCTGCTCCGTGAGGCACGGCAGCTGCTCCGGCAGCGCCTGGCTAGTTTAGACCGAAGGTGCTCAGAGCACGGCTATCCCGTCGCCTTCTGCTGCCCGGCGGTCATCGCTTTGAGAGCCCGGACCACCTCTGCAGGTCCGGCGGGTTTCATCACTCTTACGCCGGACGAGAACGCTTCGGGGGTTTCCTCGAGCCCCAGGCCGGAATAGACGATGAAAGGAACCGCCCGCCCTGCCAAGGTTTTTGCCGCGTCAACAGCCTCGCCGTCCGACAGCCTTACGTCCAGGATCGCTGCGGCGGGGGTATGGTCCGCAAGAAAACGTTTCGCCTGGGAACATGTCGCCGCCAATGCCACGGCAAAGCCCGCCTCCGAAAGAGTGGACTCCATATCCAGTGCTATCAAGGCTTCGTCGTCGACGACAAGGACCAAGGGTTTGCCCATGCGCGGATGATCGCACGTTTGTAGATGGAAGACGAGTCGAGGCTACGACCCTTTTAGGGTCCGGTTCCCGTACGCAGCGGGTCGAGACCGCGAGCAATGGGAACCAACTGATCCAAGCCGCATTATATTTGGTTGGACTGGACAAGGTGTTTGGGATGCATGAAGCAACACAGGCGAATGTTGTCGCCTTCGAAAACCCGGGGGTGTCCAGCAATGACGGTCTGGATTTCGATTACAAGGATTTCTTCGAAAACGGCGCCGTTGCCCTCCATCTGGTGAACGCAGACGGCGTAATCGTGCATGCCAACCAGGCTGAGCTCGACCTTCTCGGCTATCCCGCAGAGGACTACCTCGGTTGCCACATCGCCGAGTTCTATCCCGACCGGGACGTCATAGAGGACATTTTGGGTCGCCTTGCCAATGGCGAGAAGATCGTAAGATATCCGGCGCGATTGAGGGCCAGCGATGGATCGATCAAGCACGTCGAAGTCACCTCAAGCGGACATTTCCGGGACGGCAAGCTGATCAACACCCGGTGCTTCACGGTCGATGTAACCGACTTGGTGCACACCCGCTCGGAGCTCAGGCAGCATGACAGTACCTATCACCAGATACTCGACGGCCTACCCGTCGCCATCTACACGACCGATCAGGATGGGACGATCACCTACTACAACCGCGCCGCGGCCGATCTGGCAGGCAGGGAGCCTGAGGTCGGCAAGGATAAATGGTGTGTGACGTTCAAGCTGTTCAGTGCCGACGGCAAGGAATTGCCGCACGATGAATGCCCGATGGCCATCGCGCTCAAGGAGAACAGGCCGGTCCGCAATCAGCAAGCTGTTGCGCAGCGTCCCGATGGATCGTTTTTTCCGTTCCTGCCCTACCCGACACCGCTGCGGGACGAGCACGGCGCTCTGATTGGCGCCGTCAACATGCTGCTGGACCTGACGGACCGCCAGCGTGCCGAAGAAACCAGGCAGCACCTGTCAGCGATCGTGGAATCCTCATTTGACGCTATCGTCAGCAAGGATCTCAACACCATCATAAAAAGCTGGAACCACGGCGCCGAACGGCTTTTCGGCTATACCGCCGACGAAGCGATTGGCCGGTCGGTGACCATGCTGATCCCCGAAGACCATCAGGACGAGGAACCCCGCATCCTCCAACGCATTCGCCGCGGCGAGCGCGTCGAACCATTCGAAACGACCCGCCTGCGCAAGGATGGCAGCCTGGTTCCGGTTTCGCTGACGATATCGCCCGTGCGTAACGCAACCGGGCAGATCACCGGCGCATCGAAGATAGCGCGAGACATCACGTCGGCGAAGGAGAATGAATACCGCATCCGCATGCTGATGCGCGAGGTCAACCACCGGGTGAAAAACCAGTATTCGGTCATCCTGTCGATGATCCGGGAGACCAACAAGCGATCGGAGACGCCAAAACACTTTGAAACCCAGGTGCGCGAGCGCATCATGGCGTTGTCGCGATCTCACGACCTGCTTGTTTCGGCGGATTGGAAGGGTGCCACGATCAGCGACCTCTTGGCGGCCCAGGTCGAGCCTTTCCCGCGGGGGGATGTGATCGAAATGTCGGGCCCATCATTGGTGCTCAGTCCCAACGCAGTTCAGTATCTCGGGATTGCCTTCCACGAACTGGCGACCAACTCGGCCAAATACGGCGTGCTCTCAGGGGACAAGGGCCGGATTTCGGTCACATGGGGCATCACCGGTTCCGGTGCTTCGAGGCTCTTTCACCTCACCTGGGCCGAATCCGATGGTCCGCAGGTCCAGACTGTCGGACAAGGTGGCTTTGGAACCGTTGTGCTGAAGCGGGTTGCGCCCGCAGCGGTCAGTGGGCAGGGAATTCTCGAACACGGTCCGCATGGCATAACATGGAGCCTGGAAGCGCCTTTGGTTTCCGTGGCAGCTTCTGCCGACCATGAAGCTTAGAAGCAGGAAGCAGCCCTGCAACGAGCATTCGTCAATTGGAAGCCCTTGATGCGGCCTTTGCCGAGCGAAAACCCCGTTTCCGCTAAAGATCGCCAGAGCCATTGCTAAAGTCGGCAGAGCAAATCACCGGCAGAGGGCGCATTTCGTTGCACGGAACGGGACAGGACCGGCGTAGCCAGAGGCGAGGTAACTATGGACATCGACGAGTTCCGTGCGACCCTTCAGGGTGTAGAGCCCCCGGCGAATCTTGGGATGGCGCTCCACGCTCTATGGTGGGATAGACAGGGCGATTGGGAGCGGGCGCATGAGTGTGTGCAGGCCAACGAATCTGATCCGGCCTCTGTATGGGTTCATGCCTATCTGCACCGCAAAGAAGGCGACCTTTCTAATGCAGCCTACTGGTACCGCCGCGCCGGGCAGCCTGTGGCAACTGGCAAGCTAGACGCAGAGTGGGAGTCGATTACAGAATCACTTCTTGCAGGATAGTGAGGGTCGCCCAAGGGGCAGCCTAGCGCCTCATCGCCCCGTAGAGGCGAAACTCACCTCCGCCCGATGGGATCGGCTGGGCCCAGGAGGTCCGAACGTTTCCGCATAAATTCATGCAGCGAGATTGTTCTCGCGATTCCGTAAGGTCTCTGTTTAATAAGCTATATCTAATATTGACTATTTTCTGTCGCTCAAAAGTCGCAGACTTCATTTTACTGATCACCGTTAGCTTCTTGGTAGCTCTCACGACTATAAACTTCTTGCGGGCGAATAGCTTTCATGCTGCCTTCGCGCACTCAGGAATCAGGGAGCTTAGGCATGGCGGAGCGGATTGCGCGTGATGGGTTTTGGGTTTTGCATCTCGCGCGCTTGCCGCAAGTCGTGTCGCTTCGCTCCGGCACTTCCGCCTTGACGATCCTAACTGTTGCCCTTGCGCTGAGCGCCGCGCCGGCTCGGGCCGATGGCGGCAATGGTAGCAGCGCAGGCGCTGGACAAGGTGGCGTTGACGGCGCGCTCGCGAGTGCCACGGGTCAGAATGCCGCCAATGGCGCGACCGCTGGTGGCGGTGGTGGCGGCATTGACCTCACGACGGGTGACGGGGCGCCAGGAGGATCGGGAGCGGTAAGTGGGACAGCCAACAACCCAAATGGCGTTGCCGGTGCCACTGGTGCTACGGGTCTGGTCATCTCGACAGACGGGACCATTGCAACCAGCATCAGCGGCGGGGCCGGCGCTTTGGGCTCCCCTGGCACGAATGGCGTCGTCAGGAGCGGCGGCGGTGGCGGTGGCGGTGTGGGCGTCAGTGCCACGGCCGACGTTACAGTCACTGGCACAGGATCGGTGAGTGGTGGCACTGGCGGCCGAGGTGGGACCAATGGCAACAGCGGCAGCGGTGGTGGCGGCGTCGGCATATTCTCGTCCGCAAACGTGTTTGTAGAGGCGGGCGGCAGCGTTACCGGCGGCACGAGTCTTTCCACAATTGGGGTCCAAGCAGGTGGTGGCGGCGGCGCAGCTGCCATCGTCCTGATGGGCGGCGGGACAATCCAGAACAGCGGGAATCTGCTCGGGGGTGCCGGTGGAAGAACAGTTCTCGGCGGCGGTGGGGACGGTGGCGCCGCTGTTCTGCTGCTTTCAGGTGGAACCGTCATCAACAAGCTAGGTGCGACGATCGTTGGCGGCAGTGGCGGTCAGGGCTCCTTGGCAGGCGGCGATGGCGCCGCAGGGATCAAGGGCGCCAACATCGCGGTCATCAATGCGGGTACGATCAGCGGCGGTGCCGTCGGCACCGGTGGCGGAACGCCGGCAGCCGGCAAAGCCATCCAGTTCACCGGCGGCGTCAATTCGCTGGAGATTCAGGCCGGCTCCACCATCATAGGCAATGTGGTCGCTTTCAGCGCCGCGGATACATTCAAGCTGGGTGGCGATATCAGCGCCAGTTTCGGTGTGTCGCAGATCGGTGCTGGCGCCAAATATGACGGGTTTGGGTTCTACGAGAAAACCGGAAACAGCACCTGGACCCTAACGGGGACGACAACTGCCGTCACGCCTTGGACCTTGTCCGGCGGGACCCTGCAAATTTCGAGTGACAACAATCTGGGCGCCCTCTCGGGCGGCTTGACCTTCGACGGCGGCACGTTGCGCACGACCACCAGCTTCGCCACCAATCGCAATGTCCTGATCAATTCGACCGGCGGGTTCGACACGGTGGCAGGCACGCAGTTGGACGTGTCAGGCCAGGTGACCGGCACCGGCACACTGGTCAAGAGCGGCGCCGGCACGCTCAACGTCAGCAATTTGTCCAACAGCTATACGGGTGGCAACATCGTCAACGCAGGAACGCTTGCCGGCAACACCGTGGCGATCCGTGGCGACATCCTGGACAACGGCGCTGTCTCGTTTCTCGACCTCGGCCCCCACACCTTCGGCGGAAATATCTCCGGCTCGGGCAGCGTCGACATCGAAGGCTTCGGCACGCTGACGCTGACCGGTGCCAACACCCACAGCGGCGGCACCAAGGTCGGGACCGGCAAAAGCATCTCGGTCGCGTCGGACCAGAATCTGGGTGCCGCTACGGGCCTGCTGACACTCGACGGCGGCGAACTCGGCACGACAGCAAGCTTCGCCATGAGCCGCGATGTCAAGCTCACTTCCGCCTATGGCTACTTCCGCGCGGCGGCGGGTACGACGCTGACCGCGAATGGCGAGCTGAGCGGCGTGGGCGGCGTCTACAAGGAGGGCGCCGGCACCCTGGTGCTCAACGGCGACAGCACCTATTCCGGCCGCACCACGGTCGACGGGGGCAAGCTCGTCGTCGAAGGTTCGCTTGGGAATACCGAAACGACGGTCAACAGCGGCGGCACGCTGGGCGGCTCCGGCTCGATAGGCGGCGCGGTGATCGTCGCCGATGGCGGCGTGCTGGCCCCCGGCTCCAGTCCGGGTACGCTTACGGTCGGATCGCTCAGCCTGAGCTCCGGTTCTATGCTCGACTACGAGCTCGGCCAGGCAGGAATTGTCGGCGGCGGTGTCAACGACCTGATCGAGGTGACCGGAGCGCTGACGCTGGACGGCAGCCTCAACATCACCGATGTAGGCGGCTTTGGCCCTGGCGTCTACCGGCTCATCAATTATGGCGGCGCCCTCACCGACAATGGTCTCGAACTCGGCAATCTGCCGGCCGGCGTCACGGCGGCCGATTTGACGGTGCAGACTTCTGTCGCCAACCAGGTCAATCTTATCAGCAGTGTCGGTAACGACCTGTTGTTCTGGGACGGTGACGCGGCCGGGAATGCCAACAACGATCTGGTCGACGGCGGCAACGGCACGTGGACGGCGACAAGCCTGAACTGGACGACGAGCACCGGCCTGGTAACTGGCGCGATGAAGCCGCAGCCCGGCTTCGCCATCTTCCAGACGCTCGGCGGCACCGTCATCGCCGACGGCAGCGCCGGCGCGCTTGCGATTACGGGCATGCAATTCGCCGCCGATGGCTACCGCATCGAAGGCGAAGCCATCACGCTTGATGGCGCTGGCGGCGAGAGCATCATTCGGGTCGGCGACGGCACGGTGGCCGGAGCAGGTTACACCGCCACCATCGCCTCCGTGCTAACCGGGACCAGCAGCCTGACCAAGACCGATGCGGGCACGCTGGTGCTGTCCGGCGCCAACACCTACACGGGCGGCACCACCGTCCTGGGCGGCGTGCTATCTGTTTCAGCCGACAACAATCTCGGCGTTGCCGCTGGCGGCCTGACGCTCTCCGGCGGGACGCTGCGCAACACAGCGGCGTTCAGCTCGGCGCGCGACGTCACGCTTTCGTCGGCCGGCGGCACCTTCGACACTGTGGCCGACCTGACCTTGTCCGGTGCGATCTCTGGCGCTGGCAGCCTTGCCAAGACCGGCGCCGGCACGCTGACGCTTACGGGAACGAACAGCTATGGCGGCAACACGTTGGTCAGCGCTGGCACGCTGGTCGGCGATGCAACCTCGATTCGTGGCGACATCGGCAATTCCGGCACTGTCGTGTTCGACCAGGCGGCGGACGCCAGCTTCGCCGGCGATATCTCCGGCACCGGCGCAATGATGAAGGATGGCGCCGGCGTGCTGACGCTGTCAGGCACGTCGCTGCTGGACTGGACCGTCAATCAAGGCGGCCTCGCCTCGGCAGCCGAGCGCTTCGGTGGCGATGTCGCGATCGGCGCCGGCGCCTCCTTCACATTCGACCAAGTCGCCTCCGCCAGCTATGCCGGCGTGCTCTCGGGCGCCGGTACGTTCATCAAGGACGGCCAAGGCACGCTGCTGCTTGCGTTGGACAACTCAGGCTTTACCGGCGCCACTACGGTCAGCGGCGGCACGCTTGCCGCGGGCGCTGCGAACGCGTTCAGTTCCTCCTCGCAGTTTTCCGTCGCCTCGGGCGCCACGCTCGATCTTGCCGGCACGTCCCAGACGATTGCGGGGCTGAGCAACGCCGGAACGGTGCGCATCGCGGGTGGCGTCCCAGGCGACACACTTACCGTAAGCGGCGACTATGTCGGCAATAGCGGCGCCGTCGTTCTCAACGCTGCGCTCGGTGGTGACGGTTCGCCGACAGACATGCTGGTGATCGCCGGCAACACGTCAGGGACGGGTACCCTTCAGGTCGTCAATTTCGGCGGGTCGGGCGCCCAAACGGTCGGAGGCATCAAGATCGTCGACGTCGGCGGCGTCTCAAACGGCAGCTTCTCGCTCGACGGCAATTATACCTTCGAAGACGATGCAGCGGTCGTCGCGGGCGCCTACGCATACAGGCTCTACAAGAACGGCGTCAGCACACCGGCCGATGGCGATTGGTATCTGCGCTCGGCCCTGGTCAACGGCGATCCCGATCCGCAGCCGCTCTATTCGCCCGGCGTGCCTCTGTACGAGGCCTATGAAGGGGTGCTGCAGGCCTTCAATGAACTGGGCACCATGCAGCAACGCATTGGCAATCGGTCGTGGGGCGAGGGTGCTACGCCGCAAGGTGCGGACCTGCCAGGCCAGGGCTCGGTCGACGGCAAGGCGATATGGGCGCGCATCGAAGCTGCCCATGCCGAGATCAAGCCGGAGACGTCGACCTCCGGCACGAACTATGACGTGACCACCTGGAAGCTGCAGGCCGGCGTCGATGGCCTGCTGCACGAAAGCGACGCCGGTACCCTGATCGGAGGGATTACGGCCCACTACGGAACCGCGTCGTCGGACGTCTCCTCGATCTTCGGGGCAGGGTCGATCGCTGCCACCGGCTACGGCGTCGGCAGCACGCTCACCTGGTTCGGCAGCGGTGGCTTCTACGTCGACGCGCAGGCTGAGGCGACATGGTATGACAGTGACATCCGGTCGGCCACGCTAAGCACCACGCTTGCGGACGGCAACAACGGTTTCGGCTACGGGCTGAGCGTGGAGGCCGGACAGAAGATCGCCCTCAACGGCAACTGGTCGCTGACGCCGCAGGCCCAGCTTGCCTATTCCTCGGTCGACTTCGACGCGTTCACCGACCCGTTTGGCGCCGTCGTGTCGCCCGGCAGCAGCAACAGTCTCGTCGGCCGCCTCGGCCTCTCCGCGGACTATGAAGACCAGTGGGTGGACGATGCGGGGCAAGTCAGCCGCACGCACATTTACGGGCTCGGCAACCTTTACTACGACTTCCTCGACGGAAATGATGTCGATGTGTCTGGCACGAAACTGGTCAGCGAAAATCAGGCGCTGTGGGGCGGTGTCGGCCTTGGTGGCTCGCTGAGCTGGGCGGACGGTCGCTACGCCGTCTTCGGAGAAGGGACAGCGCGGACAAGCCTCAAGGATTTTGGCGACAGCCATGCCCTGGGCGCCAAACTCGGGTTCGCTGTGAAATGGTAGCGGCGATCGAGATGGACATGTCGACCTTGGCTTGAGGGTCGGGCCGGCAAGGCTGCCGAGGTCTATGGAATCCGGACTTGCGGTCATCCGGCTCGTCGGCCCTGGACGTTTCCTTACCGGCTGCCGGCATCAAGTACCAGGCTCGCATCCGAAGCACCCTGGCGGTCGATCACAGGGATGCCAGCGCGCTGGACATGCGCTCCAGTCCTTGGCGCAACAGAGGACGCGGGCAGCCGACATTCAGGCGAATGAAGCCTTCGCCGCCAGGCCCATAGACGCGGCCGTCATAGAGATTAACCCCGGCCCGATCGACAAAGAATTTCTGAATTCCACCCACTCGGCGATCGAGCGCGCACGCATCCAACCACACCAGAAACGATGCGTCGGGCCGCATGGGCGTGATGCCTGGAAGGTGTTCACCGGCGAACTCGCAAACCAGATCGATGTTGCCGGCGATGTAGCGCGTGAGTTGGTCGAGCCACGGCGCGCCGCTGCTGTAAGCAACCTCCAGGGCCAGGCGGCCGAAAAAGTTCGCATTCACCATGAATGACGCCTGCATTGCGGCAAGAAGCGCCTCGCGGCGCTTTTTGCTGGCTACCGAAATCGTTGCCGAAGGAACCCCGGCAAGATTGAAAGTCTTCGTTGGAGCGGTGCAGATGAACGATTTCTCCGCAGCATCTTCCGAGATGGAGGAGAAGACGATGTGAGGACGATCCGACAACCTTATGTCGCAGTGAATGTCGTCGGATATCACCAGGATTCCATGACGCTCGCAGATGTCGTTGAGCGCCGCCAATTCTTCGCGTGTCCAGGCCATTCCGGCAGGGTTGTGAGGATTGCACAGCAGGAATGCCTTGGCGCCGCCGGCCGCCAGTTTCTCGAAATCCTCGAGATCGAGCTCATATCTGTTGTTCTGCAGCCTCAGCCGGTTCGTAAGGAGAACGCGGCCGTTTCCCTGAACCACTTCGAAATAGGGCGAGTACACGGGCGACTGCACAATGACGCAGTCACCGGGCTTGGTGAAGGTTCGCAGTATCGCAGCCACGGACGGCATGATCGCCGGCGCGGGAAGCAAGTTCTCCAGTTTCGGCGACCAGTTGTGCCGGTGCGCGAACCACGATTGCACGATCTCATAGTGGCGCGGATCGCGGCGTGTGTAGCCGTAAATGCCATGCTCCGCGGCCTCGCGCAGTCGCGCGATGACGGTTTCCGGAGCGCGGAAGTCCATATCCGCCGTCCACAGCGACAGCAGGTCCTGGCCCTCGACCTGGGGAGAGAACTCGTCCCACTGGTTGGCCCATTTGACGGATCCGAACTGCTGACGGTCGTGGATCTGGTCGAAATCTATTCCCGCGATATGTCGTTGCCCAAGCGCCGATGCGGGCGTGTCTGCACAAGCCATTTGATAGTCACCTTGCCGCGGGCATTGCTTGCGGCATCATCAGCGCCTCCTAGGATTTGTGGCCACGCGCCAATTGGCGCTCCATAGATTGCGAGTAACGCGACATGCCGAAGCAAAAGCTCCAGTAGACCAGCCCCGCAAAGAGGTAGCCGGTTGATGAGATCGTCGGGCCTGCCCAGTTCGGATCGACGCGCGCCGTTTCGACGGCCTTCAGAAAATCCGCGATGCCGACGACGGCGACCAGAGTCGTGTCTTTGAACAGACCGATGAAGGTCGAGACGATACTCGGTATGACGATCGTCAACGCCTGAGGGAGGACGATCAGGCGCATCATGTCGAAGTAGCCGATCCCGAGCGCCTTGGCCGCTTCGTGTTGGCCCTTCGGGATCGCCTGAAGGCCGGCTCTCACGACCTCGGCCATATAGGCGGACGAGAACAACGCTATCGCGATGAGCGGGCGCAACAGACGATCAGGTGTCAGATAATCCGGGACGAAGAGCGGCATCATGAAGTTCGCCATGAACAACACTGTGATAAACGGCACGCCGCGGACGACTTCGATGAACGTGACGCAAACCGTCTTGACGAAAGGGAGTTCCGACCTGCGCCCAAGCGCCAGGATAACCCCGATCGGTAGCGAGAAGACGATACCCACGATCGACATCAGCAACGTGATCAAGAGACCGCCCCAGAGCGTCGTATCGATGACAGGCAAATGAAGCCAGGCAACGCCGCGCACGAGAACGAACGCGGCCACGGGGTAGACGAGGAAGAACAGCAACGCCGCCACTTTGCGCCGCGGAGCCTTCGTCCACAGGAGCCAAACGATGAGGATGGCGCCGATCGCCTGCGCAAGGTCCACGCGCCACCGCTCGGAAACCGGATACGCGCCGTATCGCAGGTAGTCGAACTTCTCGGCGATGAAAGGCCAGCAAGCCCCCTGGCTGTTCGCACGGCAAGCTTCATGGCCGCCGCTCCAGACCGCGTTGAAGATCGCAAAGCTCAGGAAGTGATGCAGCAGCCACGCGGCTAGGAGGACAAAGCATATTGTCAGCGCGCCTGAAGACGGCGTCGAAAACAGGTTCTTTTTCATCCAGCTCACTGGACCCGGTCGAACGTCCGCGGGAGGCGCCATGGCTGGTATGAGCGCGCTGACGTCAACTGGCGAACGCATGGACTGATCGCTCATCCGTCACCTTTCAACGATTGCAAAATGTCGGTTACACGCGTTCATGGCCAATGACGTGGCAAGGGAGATAACGAGATAGACCGACAGGGTAATCGCCATGACCTGGACGGCGGCTCCGGTCTGGTTGAGCACCGTGCCTGCAAAGATCTGAACGAGGTCGGGATAGCCGATGAACACGGCAAGCGACGAGTTCTTGATGAGATTGAGATACTGGCTTGTCAAAGGGGGAATGATGATGCGCAGCGCCTGGGGAACGACGACCAGACGAAGCGTCTTGCCCGGCGCCAGCCCCAGCGCATGCGCAGCCTCGGTCTGGCCCTTTGGCACTGCCTGGATTCCACCTCGCACGATCTCGGCGATGTATGAACCGGTGTAGACCGACAGACCGATCAGGAGAGCGGCAAACTCCGGATAGAGCTGATGCCCGCCTTGAAAATTGAAACCCCGTAGCTGCGGGGCGACGAACGAGACCGGCTCGCCAGCCGCCAGGAAAAGGACCAACGGAAATCCTATCAAGGTCGCCAGACTGACCAGAAGCACCGGCAGCTGCCTGCCCGTCCGTCTCTGGACGCTCCTGGCGCGAAACCAGAATGCAACGCAGCAGGAAATGGCCGCAACGAATGCCAAGCCCACCAGCCCCGCTCCCGGATGCAGATGAATCTCCGGAACGATGAGGCCGCGATTGTTGAGGTAGATGCCGCCGGGAATGGCGATGGACGCCTTCGGCGAGGGCAACGGCTTGAGGACGGCGTTGTACCAGAACAGCAGCTGCAGCAATAACGGAACATTGCGCACAAGCTCGACATAGGCGGTCGCCACCTTCGAAACGATCCAGTTCGGCGACAGGCGGGCAACGCCGATGACGAAGCCAAGCAAGGTCGCAAACAGGATTGCGAGGAGACTGACGTAGAGGGTGTTGGCCACTCCCACCCAGAACGCCTGACCGTAGCTGGACAATGCATCGTACGGTATCAGGGTTTGATTGATGTCGAAGCCGGCAGACTCATTCCAAAAGTCGAATGAGAGCGGAATCCCCCGGACCCGCATATTCGATGCAGTCTGCATGCCGATGCCCAGGGCCAAGGCCAGCAGGCAGCCGGCGAGCAAGAGCTGGTAGAAGATGCCCCGCACCTTCGTATCGTGCAGCGACAACCTCCTGCGCGACGGCGCGGGAAGCGACAAATGGGACATGGGCTGTTCCTATCGGGTCCGTGCAAGGCGCTGACGGTAACACGCCAGCGCCTTGCAACCATGCCTTTGCCTAAAGCGCGTCGCCATTGAACGGACTCAGGCGACGCGCTTTAGGGTCTTCGTTATGCATGTCGTGTCTCAAAACCGGGGCCATTTTTGAGCGACATGCGTTAGCGGATCGGCGGAGCGTATTGAACGCCGCCTTGGTTCCAGAGCGCGTTCATGCCGCGCTCCATTTTCAGCGGCGAATCCTTGCCGACATTGCGATCAAACACTTCGCCGTAATTGCCGACCTGCTTGATCACCTCGACCGGCCAGTTATCGCCGAGCCCGATGTCCTTGCCTATGCTGCCGTCCACGCCAAGCAAGCGGCGGATGCTGGGGTTGTCCGACGATTTCATGGCATCGACGTTCTTGGAGGTGACCCCGTATTCCTCCGCGGCCACCATGACGTAGAGCGTCCACTTCGCCACATTGAGCCACTGGTCGTCACCCTGCCGCACGGCCGGGCCAAGCGGCTCCTTGGAGATCAGCTCGGGAAGAACAATGCTGTCGTCCGGCTTGGCCATGCGAAGCCGCGACGCGTTCAAGGTGGAGGTGTCTGCGGACAAGACGTCGCAACGTCCCTCCTCATAAGCCTTCACTACAGCTTCCTCGTCTGCGAAACCAACCGTCGTGTACTTGATCGACCGCGAGCGAAAATAGTCGGCAAGGTTCAACTCGGTCGTGGTGCCCTGGGTGACGCATATCGATGCGCCGTCAAGTCCCTTGGCTGACGTGATATTGTCCGCCTTGCGCACCATGAACCCCTGGCCGTCATAGAAATACGTGCCGGCAAACAGTATGCCTAGCGACGTATCGCGGGACGATGTCCAGGTTGCGTTGTGGGCGAGAATGTCGATCTCTCCCGACTGCAAGGCGGTGAAGCGATCCTTTGGCGTCAATGGGATGAACTTGACCTTTTGCGCGTCCCCGAGCACGGCAGCGGCCACGGCGCGACAATAATCGACGACAAATCCGGTCCATTTGCCTTCATTGTCGGGAAGGCTGAAGCCAGCCGTGGCCGAATTCGTGCCACAGGTCAGCACGCCATTTTTCTTGACATTATCGAGGGTTGCGGACCACGCCGAGGAGGCGGTGCACGCGATGGCGAGGGCAAGAAGGCCCTTGAACGTTGATCTCATTTCGGCATTCCCCTGTTATTGTTGAAGGGAATGTGCTCTCCAGCCCAAGTATTCGTCAAATCGATTGTTCTCATGGTGAAAATGAGCGCTGCTCATAGTTGCGAAGCACTCCCAGCTGAGAAGCGGTTGAGTGGTGAAGCAGCGCGCGCGACCTATTTTACGGCCGACCCCGGTGCTCCGACGGTGCCTTGGTGTCTCTTGCTCCGCGATTCGTTGTAGATTCCCACGATGATTTCCCGGAGCCACCTGGTTCCCGGGTCATTCGCCATCTGGCGGTGAACAATAAGCCAGGCATTCACATTCGCTATCGGAAGGGGTGGCGGGACCAACGTCACCTCACTCCTCTCATCCAGCATTTGCAGGATGGCATCACCGCAATGGGTAATCAGTTCAGTGCCGCGAAGCGCCCAGGGCAGCACCGGATAGTTCGAGATGGTCGCAACGACATTGCGGCGAAGACCCATCTGTTTGAGGGCGGCATCCGCGAGGCCTTCCGCCAGGCCATCTGCGGAAATCTGGAGGTGGGAACTGGCCAGATAGGTTTCCAGCGTCATTGCGCTTCTGGCGATCTTGCTTCCGCTCCACACTGCGCAAAACAATCGGTCCTGGCCAAGCTCCACCTTCAAGAGACCTGGGTCGTCGCGTATCGCTGCTCCCGTCAGCGCGCAGTCAACTTGTCTCAGATAGACCGATGAACCGATTTCGGGTCCGTTTGCGGGAATGACGTTCAGCGTCGCGCCAGGAGCTTGCCTGGAAAATTCTCGAATGAGGCCCGGGATGAAAACCATGGCATGATAATCTGTAAGTCCAACGCGAAAGTTGCGCCGCGTCGTTGCTGGATTGAAGATCTGATGCCGGTCGATCGATGCGCGGATCGTTGCGAGTGCGGCGGAAATATTCGACAGCAGCTCAACTGCCCGGGGAGTTGGCCGCATCTCGCCGCCATCTCTGGTGAACAATTCATCCTGCAATAGATACCGAAGCTTCGACAGGGAGTGGCTTACAGCTGATTGTGTTCTGCCCAATTCGGTAGCCGCCCGCGTCACGCTCCTTTCCCGCATCATCACGTCAAAGACCCGCAATAGATTGAGGTCGATATCGTTATAATTCATGGAATTACCTCATCTGCGACCTGAGACCGCACCAGGCGGCACTAACGCGTTGGTTGCGACGGTGACAGATGGGGCACGAAGAGTGAAGACAGAGGTCCGGCTACGCCTTTGAAACTCTGGCGGTTGAACAGGTGACGGCGACCGCCGGATCGCTCCGCGGCATTTCTGAGCCTGGCTTGGCGAGCAAGCCGGCAATCCGCCATGAACCCAGGGCGAGCATGTGAAGTAAAGTCAGCCGCACCCGCTGGGTGGGAAATCGCAGGCGGTTTCATTGGCTTGATAATGGCGGAGAGAGCGACAGCCATATTGCTGTCTCATGTCGTCTCAACCGATGAAAATCATGCTGTAATATCAACGGTTTAATATAAAATGGGTGTCTCGCGCCGTTGCAATCTGTATCATCCAATGCCATTATCTTTGGCGGGTAAGATGATGGGATTGAGAAATGCCGAAGATCGCCAAGGAACTTTCAGCACTAGCCGTCAAGAACTTGAAACACCCCGGATCGACCACACCAGGCAACGCTGTGTTTGCTGTTGGCGGTGTTGCCGGGCTCATGCTCCAAATCACGCCGGGCAGCGGCCGGTCATGGCTATTGCGCACTACAAACGTCGATGGTCGGCGTTGCGAAATGGGTCTTGGCGGGCATGACGTATCATTGGGCGAAGCCCGCGAGCGGGCGAGGGCGACCAAAGACAAAATCCGCAACGGCATCAATCCGCTTCAAGAGAAGCGCGAGCGTCGCAAAGCCGCGATCGAGGCCGCAAAGCGCCATCTCACATTCCGCGTTGCCGTTGACAAATTCCTTGCCGACACGCTGGCGGAATTCAGGAACGAAAAGCATCGGAAGCAATGGCAATCCACGCTGGACACGTATGCAATGCCCGTCATCGGCAATCTTGCCGTTTCCGAAGTCACCAAACATCACATGGTCGAAATCCTTAAGCCGATCTGGACGACCAAGACTGAGACGGCCACGCGTTTGCGGCAACGTTGCGAACGCGTGCTTGATTGGGCAAAGGCACACGGACACCGCGAGGGCGACAATCCGGCACAGTGGAAGGGCAATCTCAATGCAATGTTGTCCAAGCCAAGCAAGGTTGCGACAGTCGATAATCAGCCCGCCGTTCAGTTGAAAGACGCGCCCACGTGGTTCGCAGCATTGCGCAAACGCGAAGGCACGGGTGCACGGGCATTGGAATTCGCGACATTGACCGCTGCGCGATCAGGCGAAGTGCGCGGCATGGAATGGCCTGAAATCGATTGGCACGCCAAATTGTGGACGGTGCCGGCATCGCGAATGAAAATGAGGCGGCCGCACGTTGTGGCGCTATCCGATGCGGCAATAACAATCCTAACTGCGATGAGAGAGGCTGCGGCCGCCGACACAGAATATGTGTTTCCGGCGATCCGGGGCGGCATGCTATCCGACATGACGTTGAGCGCTACCATGAGACGGATGCACGAAAGCGAGATTGAGGCGGGCCGCACGGGCTGGCTCGACAAGAACTCGAAGCGTCCAGCCGTGCCCCATGGGCTGCGGTCAACGTTTTCTGATTGGGCAGGGGAGTTGTCCGACTATCCCCGAGACATGCGGGAATTTGCGCTCGCCCACGCCATCAACAGCGACGTTGAGGCCGCATACCGGCGCGAAACCATGATTGAGAAGCGCCGCGCCATGATGAGCGATTGGGCTGCGTTTTTGCGGGGCGGGAACTGACCAAAGCTCTAAGACATGAGCCTCGGCAACGCTGGCCGAAGGCGATAAGCTCGCGAGCAAAACGGAACGCTAAGCTGTTCAGCAATATCGATCGCTGATCGCGTCGGGCCAACCGGAATTATCAGCGGTGGCGCTGAGATGTTTCCGCTCATATGGGCGCTGCGTGACGCCATCTCTAATTTCGCCTGGCTAAGCGCACGCCGGGCCCTCCACCATTCTCTGGAATGAATTCGATGCCAGCGTTCTCCAGGGCACCTTGTACCGCCTGCAGCGTGTTGTCGAACAAAACCTCGCCGCGCTCCAATCGCGCGATAGTGTTGGGAGACACCTTGGCGAGGGCAGCAAGCTCGCGAATGCCTAGATGAAGAGCTGCCCGCGCCATCCGACACTGGGCCGAAGTTATCGCCATCCGTAGTAACCCTGTTACTAATTTGTTGCATTTGCTGGCCATAGATAGTAACACTGATACTACCGTTGATGCCGACAAGCATCTTGAGCGGTTGGACAGGTGCGGTCACACCTGTCCAACCTAACCACAACCCCAGCTTTCATGGAGCTCGGATCATGGATGATTCCGACAATAGCATGAGTTTGTCTTTCGTCACCCGGCGGCGCTTGCTGGCGGGCACGGCCACGGCCGCCGTGGCATGGCCCTTCCATGTAAAGTCACGGGCCGCCGAACTGACGGACGGCAGCAGCGCGGCTGATCCTGCTCTTCGTCTGTGTGGGAACTGGCAAAAGATCCACAACGAGACATTGTCGCTGTGCCGCGAACAGCAAAGGTTGGAGACACACCTCGCCAGGACGGTCGGCTTTCCCTGCGCCAAGGTACGGCTTGCCGATGGTACGGAATTAACGCTCCATTCCATGGAAGGCATGAACGATGCCTACTCTCCCGAAATTCAAGTCGAATGGGGTAGGGCGGTTGCCGACTTCGCGGCACACCAGGCGCGTTGGGACGCCGCCGATGCCGAGATCGGCTATTCGAGAGCAGACGAACTGATACGGCAATCCGAAACAGCCGAACGCGTACTTCTGGATAATCTACCGCAGACAGCGGCTACCTCCATGGAGGGCATTTTAGCCAAGCTGCTCGTTATCCTGCATGACGGTGAGCATTGGGAACATCCCGACGATTTCCCCTGGCCGCATATCCGCTCGGTGCTGGATGACCTCGCCCGCCACCATAAGTATCGATCCGGCGATGATCGCCGGATCGATCGGGCAACCGTTAGTTGACGGTCCTCACAGGCGGTGAGGACGTAGTCTGCTTCGAAGGAAGCCGATCGGTGGCCGCCGCCACGGCCGCAGCCGCATCGCAGTGACGCTTGCTGTGTCAGCCTGAGGGGCGGCCGCCGATCCGGCGCGGGCTCGGGAAACCAGACCAAGCGGCCAGTTGTGTGCGGTTCGCTCCAAAGTTGCCTTGCTTGAGCAACCCATCTTGATGGGCGCGAGGCGACTATCGTTTCTCATTTGCCGTGTTCGCTCGCCTCGGCGGCGCTCCGAATGAACATGGGCTCAAGCAGTAGCCCTGCCGCCGTGACCGCTGCGTCTCGGTGAAGGCCAGCTTTCCGCGCAGTGTGCATCGCCCTCATCACAACTTGTCGCCCTCGTCTTGCGGACGCCACGAAACGGGATTGGTGATCCAGCGACTGATGTCGGATTCATGCCAGCCTGCACCGTGGATACTGATCTGGATCTGGCGTGGGAAGGTGCCGTCGGCGATCTTGCGATAGATGGTGGACCGGGACAGACCTGTCCGGGAGACGACGGTTTTCAGGCGGATGATACGGTCTGGTTCGCGCATGGACGCATCTCCTGCTGGTTGTTTTTGACTGCTCCTGATCAAGAGAGGACAGACACTTGCGGGCGCGCAAGAGGGTTTTCCGCGTCATCGTACCCCGGCATAGGGACGGCGGCAGATAGGACTGTCTAGAGTCCAATGCCCCGGCCCCGCCCGAGGTCGATGCCGTGGGTGAATGCGAGTTCCGCACCAAGGCGCCGATCAGAATCGATGCTGATGCCAAGGTCGTGCTTGCGGTTGGCGAGGATGGATTCAAGCTGCGGATCGCGCTCGAGGCTTTTGGCCATGTCACCCATCGCCGATCGCGTCGCCTTGTAGCCGGACATGTCACCCGCCTGATACTGGTGCTGACTGGTCCGGTCGAGTTTGTGCCAACGCTCCACGAAATGGTCTGCGCGGCGGCCCGGATCGTTGTACAGTCCGGTGCGGATTTCGGTTTCAAACTGGAGGGCGCGGATGGCGCGGTTGATCCGTCCGCCGGCGGCCTCGGCGACAAGTTCCGGGCTCTTGACATAAGCCGCCTCGGCATCGCGCCAGCCATGGGGCCGCACCTCATCGAAGGCTATTCGGGCGTCAGCCAGTTCCCGCAACCGCATCGGGCTGGCCTTGTTTCCTGCGCCCTCGTCGCTGAATATCGCGTCCATGGCGCGGGCATGACGCACGAGCGCATCGGTTCGGGCTTTCCGTAACGCCGCTTGCCCGTCCTCGGCGATCTCCCTGGCAGGCGCGGCGGGTTCGAGGCGCACTTCTTCTCTTTCCGGCCTGCGCATGGCGTCGAAGTCGGGCGCGCCATCTGCCGAAGGGTGCCGGCCGTCGAACATGTTGCGTAGCCTTTCAGGCACGACCTTGCGCACGATCTGTGCGACACGCTCGTGAAAGGTGATGCCGCGCCGCTCGGCATAGCTCTGCGCCGGATCGATCTGCTCGTAGTCCGACGCCATGTCCTTGGCGCGGTCACGTGACAGCGTGCGGATGAGCCGTTCGCGGGTCGCGAAGTCATCGCCGCCGTAATGCAGGTCCATGCTGTCTCGATGCCGCGACAGTGCGACGTAGCTGCCATGCGCATCCATGCCCGGCGTGGCGAGCACATGGGTGCGGTCGACGGTCATGCCCTGCGCCTTGTGAATGGTCGCGGCATAGCCGTGGTCGATGTGCGCGTAGTCTTTCAGGTCGAAGCGCATGGATCGGCCGTCGTCGGTTTGAATCGTCATCCTCTGGTCGCTGACCGCTTCGATCACACCAAGCGTGCCGTTCTTGACGCCAAGCCCGCGCTCGTTGCGCAGGAACATGACCCGGTCGCCGCTGGCGAAGTTCCTTGCACCGCGTTCGACGCTTATCTGAACATCGTCGCCCAGATCGCCAGCAGCGCGCATGCGCTCGCGCGCTGCCTGGTTGAGGGCGCGCACCTCGTCGTTTGTATGGGTGAGAATGATCCGGCTTGCCTCTGGATGCGCCTGCCTGTCGCGATCCCAGCGCTCGACGAGTTCATTCCGCGCTTCGTCGCGCGTCGCAGCCTGATGCACCATGCCTTGTGCGTCGTAGGCGCTGATCGCAGCATTGATCCTGCCGCTTGCCAGATCGCGCGTGGCGTCGCGCTGCCAGTCCTCGCGCTGCCGCCGCACCTGACCGATTTCGACGCCGCCGTGTCGCTCGTGGATCGAGCGGAATGCGGCGCCGGCTTCGATCGCCTGCAACTGCTGCGGATCGCCTACCAGCACGACCTTCGCGCCAGCGTCCGCCGCATGGGAAAGCACGCGCTCCAACTGGCGCGTGCCTACCATGCCGGCCTCGTCGATCACCAGGACATCGCGCGCGGTGAGCAGATCCCGGCCCTGTCCCCAGCTATGTTCCATACTGGCGATGGTTCGAGACGAGATGCCTGATCCGCCCTCCAGATTCTCGGCGGCAATGCCCGAGAGTGCCGCGCCTCGAACCTCGTAGCCCGCTGCTGCCCATGCCTGTCGCGCAACGCCCAGCATGGCGCTCTTGCCCGTTCCGGCAAAGCCGACGACGACACCAAGACCGCGACGATCGGTGATATGCGCAAGCGCATCGCTCTGCTCGCCTGACAGGACAAGCCCGTGTTGCGCAGCCCGCGCCAGCGCTGCCTCGCGATGCGCCTCACTCACCGCGTGTCGCTCGTCCAAATCGATACGCTCTGCCGCGCGATGCAGGCGCTGTTCGGTGTCGATCATCTGCCGGGTGGTAAAACGGTCTTCGCCGCGTCCGTCCTTGCCGAGTTCGACCAGATCGGGTGCGTTGCTGATGGCTGCCACCACCTCGTTGAACTGCTCCATTCCGTCGCTGTGGCGATGCGAGAACTTCGCAATGTCTTTTCGGGTGAAGGTCGATTGCTGATGCGTGATGGCATCGAGCGCCAGGGATGGATCGGCAATGATGCGCGCACCATTGTTGCGTGCGATCTCGCGATGCAGTTCGGCGCGATCTGCTTCAGTGTCGCCAGCGTCCAGGCTACTGCTCTCGATGCGTTGGGCTGGCGCACCAATCTGCGTCTGCGGCTCCAGGGCAATGCCCTGCGCTTCCAGGCTGCGATGATCGATGCGCACGTCGATGTCCAGTTCGGCCAGCCGTTCATTGGCCAGCTCCGCCCACCGCTCGCGCCAGCGCTCAACCATCTGGGTAGCATTCCAGTCTCGAACCTTCGGACCAAATCCGTTCTGGTCCACGGACCGCATGGTCAGCATGACGTGGGCATGCGGTTTGGGGCTGCCATCCTCCGCCCTGTCCCAATGCACATTGAGATCGGCCACCATGCCCTTGCTGACAAACTCGACTTGTACAAAGTCGCGCGCCAGTTCGATGCCTTCCGCCTGGCTGAGTTCGCGCGGGAGCGCAAACTCGACCTCGCGGGCAAGCTGCGCGTCCTTGCGGACTTCGAACGCCTCGACATCGTTCCACAGCCGTTCGCGGCCGCGCCAGGCTTCGGGTGCATTCGCAGGCAGCATCACTTCGGAATGGACGACACCACGTTTGGCTGAAAAATCATGGCTGCGTTCGATCCGCTCGTCACGCAATCGCGAAGCCGAGCGGTATGCGGCCGACGCCACGGCGCTTGAGCCTGCCTTGCGGCCAATGACCTTGACGTGAAGATGATAGATCGCCATCGCGACAGGATCATTTGCACGTCAAAGCGCACGTCGGCACGACGTATAAGCGCGCTCTCCCTCGAAAAATTCTCGGGATGGACCAGCCCGTCCCGGGCTGTCTCGGCAACGCTGAAGCCTTCCGGCAAGCTCTCGCCTATCATTGCCGCATCGACAATCAATGGAGATGATGGAGACAGCAGATGCGCAAGCCACGCGACTACGATGCGGAACTGAAGGCGCTGGAAGACAAAGCGCGAGAGCTCAAAACGCGAAAGGTTCAGCAGCTTGGCCAGCTGGTGATCGCCACCGGCGCCGATCAGCTGGGCACAGACGAACTGGCCGGCGCGCTGGTCGCGATCGCTGAAACGAAAGATACCGGAAAGCGTGAGGCATGGGCCAAGCGTGGAGTGATGTTTTTCGAGAGCCGGTCCAGGCGAACTGCTCCGGCATCTCAGCGCAACCCACGCGGCGCTCCAGCGCAACCGGGCAGCCCACAATCGCCGGCAAGCGGCCCTGGCTCGCAATGACATGCGCACCTGGCAGGTCGAGCGTCGCAAACGTACCCGACATCTGATCGAACTCGGTGGCCTCGTCGTCAAGGCAGGCATTGTCGAGCTCACCAATGACGATCGCGCTACCATCTACGGCGCGCTGCTCTGGATGGCTGATAAGCTCAAAAGTGAGGACGCCGAACGCGCGCCGAGCCTCTGGTCCGAAAAGGGCAAAGCGGCGTTCGCGGGCGAACAACTGGCGAATTCACGGACCGCATCGCAGGCACGGCAGGACAGACCCTGACCGATGGCGGGCAGCGCGAAGACCTCGATATCGTAGCGCCGTCCGCCATCACAGGCAGTCGGAAGCTAATGCAACGTGCGTCTGCAACCGAATGGATCGCGAGGCCGCGGATATCTTGGCTGGGGCCGCAGAACGAACCCATTTCGAACGTTCGAGACCACCGGCAGTTTCCCGAAAGCTGCTCCTTGTCCTAGCAAGGCGTGCCGGGATGGCCAGTGGACGACCCCAAAATCTGCGGTACTTCAGGTGTCAACTTCGGGGGCAGTTTCTTGGGTGGAGAACTGCTACTACCGTGTGGGCGAAGCAAAGATCACCAAGATCACTCCGGTCAGCCGCGCCAAGATAAGGCGGAGAAGCATCGCGGGTACACTTCGCAGCTGGCAAAGCCGTTGGTTAGTTCTGCGCAAAAGGGGGGAAGTATGTTCATTCAACGTGTCGTCATTGACAACTACCGCTGCTTGAAGAAAGCAGATGTCACATTCAATGCCCCGATGAACGTAATCGTCGGAAAGAACGAGTGCGGCAAATCCACGTTGCTTGAAGCGATCCACTTGGCGCTGACCGGCCAATTGAACGGCAGGCCGCTTCAGATCGAAATCCATCCTTACCTCTTCAACGTCGATGTAGTCTCAGAATATTTCGAGCAACGAACCCAGGCCCTTAACCCCGTGCCGCCCCGTATACTGATCGAGCTGTACCTTGCGGACGATCCCGCGCTAGCGAAGCTGAAGGGCGATAACAACTCAAAGCGGCTCGATCTCCCTGGCATTTCGCTCGCAATCGAGCTGAATCCGGCGATGGCGTCAGAGTTCGCGCAATACGTAGCCGATCCGTCCGAAATCCGCACGGTTCCTATCGAATACTATTGTATTCGTTGGCGCGGCTTTCACGACAGCGACATCCTCAACTCGCGTGAAATTCCCCTCAACGCCAGCCTCATTGACGCGAGCACGATCCGGAATAACGCTGCGGCGAGCCGCTACATCATCGATATCGTCAAAGAGAGCCTGAGCCCGAAAGAGAAGGTTGATTTGGCGCTGACCTATCGCCTGATGAAGCACCGCTTCCTAGAACAGCCCAAGGTCCGAGCCATAAACGATGCGCTGGCCGCCAAGCAAGGAGAGATCAGCGATAAGGCGATCTCGCTATCACTCGACACCTCGTCGCGGGCGACGTGGGAAGCGGGGATCATGCCGCACCTCGACGACATCCCTCTGCCGCTGATTGGTAAGGGCGAGCAGAATGCGGTAAAGATCAAGCTCGCGCTTGAAACATCAGCCCGGTCGCACATCATCCTGATCGAGGAAGCGGAAAACCACCTTTCCTACGCGAGTTTGAACGAGCTGATTGGCCACATCGCGGCCAATGCCGGCGAACGGCAGATCTTCATCACTACCCACAGCAGCTTCGTGCTTAACAAGCTTGGGGTCGAGACAGTTCTCCTGTTCCAGCGTGGGAAAGGCGTGCGTCTGAACGAGCTCAAGGACACCACAACCCGCGACTATTTCATGAAGCTGCCTGGCCACGACACGCTTCGTCTCATTCTCTCGAAGCGCACAATCCTGGTCGAAGGGCCGTCGGATGAACTGATCGTGCAGCGCGCCTTTCAGAAGAAGCATGGGAGGATGCCGATCGAGGATGGCATCGATGTCATCTCGGTTAACTCGCTCGCGTTCAAGCGTTTTCTCGCGATAGCCCAACTGCTCGACAAGGAAACCGACGTGGTCACCGACAACGACGGCCACGTCGCTACGCTCAAGGCAAGATATGCCGACCATCTAGGTATCGCCGGCATCGCAATCCAGTATGATGACGATGAAGGCGCGGCCACCCTTGAGCCGCAGCTCTTGAAAAAGAACGGTTTGGCAGTGATCAACGCGGTGCTCAACAAGTCCTTCGCTGACAGGGCAACCGCGCTCGCGTGGATGAAAAAGCACAAGGCGGAGACCGGCCTTCGATTCTTCGGGACGGACGTGGCATGGAAGGCACCGGACTATATAGACCGTGCCATCCGCTAACCGCATCATCATCTCCGCGGCCGGCGGGGGCAAGACAACGCGTGTTGTTGAGCAGTCGCTCGCTGCCACAGAAGGCGCGACAGCGTTGGTGACATATACTCGCAACAACGTCCGCGAGATTGAGCGCAAGGTCTATGAGCGCATTGCGGCCATTCCTCCGCATGTCGAGATCATCTCCTGGTACTCGTTCCTGCTGCGTGAACTGGCCCGACCTTATCGATCCGCGCTGCACAGGCACCGCATAGAGGGAATTCACTGGGTCGAAGGTAGGTCGGTGCAATATGTGCCTGAGGTGAAAATCGACGGGCATTATTTCCTCAGCGGAACCCGTATCTATTCCGACAAGATTGCAAAGTTCATCTGCGTATGCGACGCCCGCACCGGCGGCGCGGTCATGAGCCGGCTTAGGCAGCGGTTCGGTCAGATAATCGTCGACGAAGTGCAAGACATGGCCGGCTACGACCTCGACGTGCTTGAGCTCATCTTGAAGGCGGGCATCATTGTCACCCTTGTTGGTGACCACCGGCAAGCCATCCTGTCTACGAATAACTCGTCGAGACACAAGCACTTCGCCGGACCCGCGATCATCAAGAAGTTCCGTGCATGGGAAAAGGCCGGGCTCGCTTCCATCACGTACGAGCAGCACACACATCGCTGCAATCAGGCGATCGCCGATCTCGGGGACAGTTTCTTCCCAGGCGAGCCGAAGACGGTGTCGAACAACCAGTTTGTGACGGGCCACGACGGCGTGTTCCTCGTCGGAAGCGCCGATGCCGACGCCTATGTCGCGCGCTACACGCCGCAGGTGCTCCGCTATAATGTGAAGACCGCGTGCGGATCGCATGATGCGATCAATTTCGGCGAGTCGAAGGGCATGACCTTTCCAAGGGTGCTGGTCTTCCCACACCTCGGTGCCAAGAAATGGTTGGCAACGGGCAGCCTCGCAGCGATCGACAAGTCGGTTGCCCGCATGTATGTCGCCGCAACCCGCGCGCGCTACAGCGTAGCGTTTGTCTACGACGGCAAGGAATGCGCGATCGCAGCATCGCGCTGGGATTCAGCGGCACCTCCTACTTAAACGCCACAGTGATTGGCGCGCCGGCTCGCGCAGAAGCTATCGGTTACCTGCCCAAAGCGGCTGACTTCGGAAGGCTGCAGCTAATCGGGCCGTCAGCAAACCTCTCCGTTTGCTTTTGCACGGCCTGCTGAAACCGCGAAATGGCTTCCCACGGTAGATGAGGGGATGGAGGGGACGGTCGGCTCTCGGCAGATCATCCTTAACTAGCGGCGTTTGGGGGCCCGCCAAATCGCTGCTGCATGATTGCCGTGATTGTTTCCACCTTCAGAGGTGGGTCGGTCCTGTGTGCCACGCGATGGCAGTTTGGACAAAGCGGAACTAAGTCGTTGAACGGATCAATGACATAGTCTTCTCCCAGTCGCGAGAGCGGGGTCGTGTGATGGATATCGATAACCCCCGCAGCAATCGGGCCATATCGTTCCCCAAAATCGACCCCGCAAGCCTTGCAGCGCGTGCCGTGAATGGCTAAAGCCGCCGCCCTGTTGCGACGGTCGCGCTCGTATCGATTGACCAGCATTGGTGCCGCAGCACCTTCGGGAAATCCTGGTGGAAGTTCGTTCCTTTCTGTCTGAACCGCTTCAAGAGGCAGCAACGCCACGATCGCTGCTACAAAACGCTGCGTCCATTCGCTTACAATCTCGAAATCCGAACGCCCTTCATCGATGCCAAGCTCCAGATTTCCGCGATTCAACTGAAGTCTCATCCGTGACCAATCGCGTCCCCAGATGTCAGGAGCATCAAAGGGAATGGAAACCCCGTCCACTTGCCATTCAAATGATGCTCCGCGAAGCGCAAGGTCGCGTACGATGGAACCAAAGGCTGCCCTGCCGTCCTCGTCGGCTTTCGCCATCTCTGCAAGCAGAGGTCGCGCAAACTTCCCTGGGAGAAATTCGATCTTCAGCCGGCGCCAGAGTATGGAAATCCGGATCTCAAAGGTGTGCGCTGGGTCAAGCTCCGCCGGGCGCAATACGATCCACTGATGACGGTCTTCGTCAGCACCGCCCTCTGATGAGAGCTGAAGTCCGGCCTCGCTGGAAATCCGCCCGGCAAGTGTGACCGGATCAAGCAACATCCTGCTTGCTTCCCGTTTCGGGTTCCGGGAGGCTCTCGACCAGCTTTCGAAGAATGCGCGAGACTTCAAATCGCATGTCCGCAAAGGATTCTGCGGTCTTGTCGCTCGTCGCGTTGAGCTCAGCGAGGCAAAGCGCCCAGAGCAGTGAATCCATTCCTTGGATGGTTACGCTTTCCTTGAAATTCGGAACATAAACCTTGTGATAATAGGGATGCGCAGTATTCACTTGGACCGCCCGATGTCCGTCAATAAAGGCGGGCTCGAACAGGAGCCCATCGGCAATTTCACCAACGGGCTGAACGTAAACCTCCCCTGGCTTGGCGGCCGTTCCGATCGGAAGAACGAGTGTGAATTTCCCGTTGGGATTGGTGACGATGACCTCGTTGGTGTTCGGATTCTTGACGTTGACAACGGCCCCGCCAACATCGGCTTCTTTGTTGGCGATTGTCCGGTTGGACGCGTCATGGGCGCCCTTGCTAGCCTTTGTGACATCGGCTCTCTGACCGAGGCGGTATCGGCGGTTTGCCTCGCGGCGGGGAGCTGGAAGAAAGCTTTCTTTCAGCCAGTTCCACAAGGCGTCGTTCAGGATAATCTGCGATTTCTTGATGTCCAGGTGAAAGGCCTCGTCCAGCCTGTGATCGAATGAAAACTCGACACGAAGGAGCGTGCTGTGCGGCTCCTGCTGAAACATGCCAAGCCAGTCTGCCGAATGGATGAGACGTTCCTGCCGGTAGATATACATACCTTGCCGGTCTGAAGAGAGTCTTGCGGCCTTCGCCATCTCCTCGGTGGGAAATTCTTCACGACGCGGCAGTATGAAAGCGCGCACGGTGAACGGTGCGTCAGGACCCTTCACCGTGATTGTGTCCTGCACCAGCAGTTCCGAGAGACCCTGCTGGAAAGGGTCCCATGCGATAACCGGGTACCCATCGAGCACGATGATGACATTGCGTGCACGTTTATCATTCGGATCGAGAAAACGCTGATAGGTAGCGCCGAGGTGCTCCCGAAGTTGTTCAATCCTCTTTTGCAGGGCCTTTTTGGCCGGCGCGCCTTCAGGAGCCTGATAGTCTTTCATCAGGCGATCGATCTTGGTCCAGAGGACGACGGTGCCGGACTTCTCGGGAGCGATCTTGTTGAGATGCTCCAGCGCTTCGGGGTCAGGGCTGTCTGATAGCAGAAGTTCCCACTTCTTGGCATGCGTAACGTGCTCAAGGTCCCATGTCGCCATCAGAGTCGGATCGGCGCCGTTCTTTCGCGAGATGACGCTCAGGCATTCACAGAATGCCGTAGATGCCGTCTTAAGGCCGAGTCCATACTTACCGAGGCTTGCCGGGTCTGGCCGCTTGGGTGATCCGTATTGCATCGCCTCGAGAAGGCCGGTCCGATCCATCCCAGTGCCGTCATCTGCAATGGAAACCCGGAGCTTTCCGCGAAAATCCATCGTCACGCGTATGTCGACAATGTTCGCCTGGGCAGCGATCGAATTGTCGACGAGGTCCGCAATAGCAGTTTCAAAATTGTAGCCGGTATCGCGCAGACCCGCCATGGTCCGGCCGGGGTCCGGTGGAGAATTGATGTTTTCAACGTGCGACATGCTACCTCTCAGATATCGATAATCCGCCAGCCGGATCCAAGCTCAAGGACCTTTCCGGGAGCGGTGACTGACCGCTCGCGGCGAAAGGATACGGAATATCCGTCGTTTTCGTCACGACTAAGGACAACCTCATCCCCGACCGCCAGACCGGAGTCGCGGATATATTTCGTCATCCGCGTGAGACGATACTCATTCCGCGTCTTACCGAAAAACTTATTGTTGTAGTAAATGAAAGCGAATTCCCAGTTAAGACCATCTGAATCCTGAAAAGTCAGGTGAACGCGCGGGTTGTATTTCTTCGCGTCAAGCGCTGGGAAGAAGGCAAGGAGCTTGCTGTCCCGGGGCACGAGAATGCCAGCCTGATGACCCCCGGTCTCTCCCGTGTCGTTGGCGCTCAAAATCTTGGAAATGGACCGGATTTCGCTCATGCAGTCAATTTCCCACGCAAGGGGGACGATTGCAATGCGGCCAGAATGTCGGCGTAGTCGTTCTCGGCTCCCCGAACGCCCACGATCGCACTCGACGAAATCTGCCGCTTACGCTCGACCCGTGCATTGACAACATCCTCGACTGTGCCGGCACAGAACATTCGTCGAACTGTTACAGGTCGGGTCTGTCCGCGCCGGTGTGCTCGCGCTGAAGCCTGGTCTTCCAGTGCGGGATTCCATTCGAGGTTATAGTGGATGACGTGATTAGCGGCCGTGATGTTCAGCCCGGAGCCGCCCGCTTTGGGATTGAGCACAAGAACCGCGGCTCCCTCCATGCGGGAGAAATGATCGATCAGCGGCTGACGTGCATCGATTTCGAGGCGACCATCCAACGTGTACGCCTCAACGCGCAGCTGATCGCGGACGGAATGTGCGATTCTGTCGGCCATGCCATTGTACGATGTGAAGACAATCGCCTTTTCACCGGATGCACTGATTTCAGTCAGGATTTCGAGGAGCCTCTGGAATTTTGAGAACTCGACGGTCGCTAGGTCTTCTTCCGAATCCAAAAGTGATGGATGGGCGCAGTACTGCCTGAGGCTGGTCAGTGAAACCAGCGTAGCCGCCGCACCGTACTTCTCCACGATTTCCGCCCGTATACGCTCATATTCTGACGCTTCGCTCTCCGTCAGTTCGATAGCCTCCGGAATATCGATACGCTCGGGCAGATCGGTTGCTACATCAACAACGCGCCGTCGCAGCATCAGCGGTGAAATGACGGGCTCGAGAATTGCAGCACCCTCAGGAGTGTCGTCATACGCTTTCCTGAATGAACCGATGTCGCCGAGATATCCCGGCACCGCAAAATCCATGATCGACCACAGGTCAGTCAGCCGGTTTTCCACTGGTGTGCCTGTCATTGCGAGCCCGACTGCACGCGGAATTTCTTTCAGGCATCGCGTGCGAAGGGCATCCGGATTCTTGATGTTCTGGGCCTCATCCGCGATCATCACACTCCACGCTATCGACTTCAAAAGGGAGAGATCGCGGATGACCGTGTCATACGACGTGATAACCACATTGTAGCCGGAAAGTTCGGCCGGTCTGCCCGTGCGAAGCGACCCGTGATGCTTCAGAACGGCAAGGTCCGGAGCAAACTTTGCGAGTTCGCGTTTCCAGTTCTCGAGTAGCGAGCCTGGGGCGACAACCAGGACATCCTGTAAGGCAGAGCCGGTGCCCGGGTCACGAACGGCACTGATGATCTGGAGGGTCTTTCCAAGCCCCATTTCGTCGGCCAGCAGACCGCCCAGGCGTTCGCGCATGATGAAGCGCAGCCAGCGCCAGCCGCCGGCCTGATAATTATAAAGATTTGCGCGGATGCCGTCCGGAGCCGGTCCGGCCTTCCCGGCCAAGGCAACGGCATCGAGCGCACCCGTCGACATCCTGTCGATTACTGGCCCGCTCCGGAGAGCGGCCTCTCGCAGTCCGAGGACCTCGCGCAGGCTTTTTGGATTTTGTCCCGGACGGACCGAACCTAGCAGACCGCTTAGCTCCTCAATGTTTTCGGGAAGCAGGGGATACCAGGTATCTTCAACGATCACGTGACCATGAAGAACGGCTTCTGCCGACACCATGAATGTGTGACCGCCCTGCGTGCGGAGTTCGTAAGTCAGGTGGGGCAGTACGCCCTCCAGGGGACCGTTCATCACAATCGAAAGTGATGCCGGGTAGCGCGAAAACGTCAGCGCCGCCGCGGCGCCACTCTTCCCTGCCTGCAAATCGGGCCAAGGGGCATCGTTCTCTATAACGGCACGATAGATCTCATCGGCTGTTACGTCAGCGATGCCCGAGCTTTCCGCGATTTTGAGGAAGCCGTTATCAAGAACCCATTGTCTCACGCGATACCCCGTATCTCGGAACTTCCCGTCGTGCTTTCGATCCAGCGGTGCGCACGTTCAACGGTCTCATTGATGCCAATCCTTGTCGGACCGCGGATTGCGCATTCCCATATCGTGAGGTGCCGCCAGCCCTTGGCAACAAGCTGTGCCCTAACCAACTCGTCGCGTGCACGATTGCGATCGATCTTCGTCTGCCAGAATTCCGGCCGTGTTGATGGAAGTCGGTAGAGATGGCAGTCATGGCCATGCCAGAAGCAACCATTGATGAAAATGGCGGCCCGCCGTGATGGCAGCGCGATATCAGGCTTGCCTGGAATGCCGGTTGAGTGCAGACGATAACGAAAGCCGCGAGCGTGCAGGGCCTTTCGGATCAGAATTTCGGGTTTCGTATCCTTACCCCTGATGCCGGACATCATCCGGCTTCTGGTTTCCTCGCTTACGATATCAGGCAACGGCTTTCGTGCGTCCTTTCTTGGCTGCTGGCTTTGCATCGCTGACTATCCACGGCATCATGTGTTCAGCGACGGCTTTGACGACGGGAACAACGACCGCATTTCCAAACTGCCTGTAGGCCTGCGTATCGGAGACGAGTATCTTGAACGTATCGCCGGGACGCTCAAAGCCCATCAGTCTTGCACATTCGATTGGCGTGAGACGGCGGGGGTTTTTTCGCTTCTGGCGAATTAGAATCTCGGAACCATCCTTATGATAGCGAGCTGAAAGAGTGCGAGCGACATCGCCGGGACCGAAAAGCCCGAAGCCAAACCCGTTTCCCTTCTCGCGGTGCTTTTCCGCGTAAGCTTGAAGATAATTCCACAGATTGTCCGAAAGCGTGTAGCGGTCCGATACCTTGCATTTCGGGCCAACCAGGACCGCCCCATCAGCTTCCTCTGAACCATCCTCCGGATGAAGAATGGACCCCAGTGTGGGGTTCATGCGCTGAGGGGGAAGGACGAGCGTCGAAAAGTCAAAATCATTCTTATCCCGGAATCCGGCGATAAAGACGCGCTCCCTGTGCTGGGGCACCCAGGAGCGTGCATCAAGGACTCTTGTCTGGACGTGGTAGCCAAGATCCTCCTGAAGGGTCTTCATGATCACATCGAAGGTGCGTCCATGATCATGGCTTTTCAGATTCTTTACATTCTCAAGGAGGAAAGCCTTGGGTCGATGATATTGTATCAGCCGTGCAACATCGAAGAACAGCGTTCCCTGCACGTCACACTGAAAGCCGTGGGGCCTCTTGAGCGCGTTCTTCTTTGATACACCTGCCAGTGAGAATGGCTGACAGGGAAATCCAGCCAGTAAGAGATCGTGAGCGGGAACCTCGTCGGCCTCTACCAGCGTGATATCGCCCGCTAGGTCGTGATTGAGATTATAGTTGGCTCGGTAGGTAACCTGGGAGAACCGGTCCCACTCGGAGGTGAATACGCATTCTCCGCCTAGAGGCTCGAACGCTCGGCGAAACCCACCGATGCCGGCGAACAGATCAACAAACGTGAACGACGCCTCTCGCTCTGCCTTCCGCTTACCGGCCATCGTGTGCAGAAGGTCAATTGCGGGCTTTAGCGGCGCAGTTACTCCCTCTTCCCATCTGTACACAGTTCTCTCGGATCTCCCCATCCGGTCGGCCACGTCGCGTCTTGATAAACCCGCGCGTAGGCGGAGATCGGTGAAGGAACTCATTCGGAACCTCGGAGAAAAAAAATGGCTGGCGCTGGGAATCTTTCTGACATTCTGTCACATGAACAAAATGCCAACAACCATGAACTGAGGTTGCTAAACGAATTCGGCCGAAGGCCGGTTCGGCCCCCGAAACGCATTCCGTCACATTATCCCGAGAGCGGCTTTGACGAAGTCAATGGTCTTCGGATTGTAGACGCGCCTGACGCAGTCAGCGTACGTCGCGCCCGCGACAGCTCCGAGTTCGTCTGGGTAAAGAATGTACATTGGACCGACGAGTTCAAGAATCTTGCACGACACCAAATGGTCAAGGATCCGCTGACCCGATCCTTTTGTCATCCGGCCACTCTCGATCTTCCCTTGGTACCTGGCCAGCTCGCCCTTGCTGTGCGAGCGGAAGGCGATGACGAATTTACGAAAGCGCCGAAGCCCCTCGACGATCCGCTGATCGTCGACCGGCGATGGATCAGAAGCAAATGCGGTCCACGGATAAGTTCGCACTCCCGGCCATGATGCAGCTAGCGACGCACCCGACCTTACGGTAGGCATTGAAGCGCTGTCCGCACCCACGAAGGTTGCTGCTTCCAGAAAAACAACCTGCTGACCCGTGCGCGAGGGTTCTACAATCAGCCGGTCTGCAGAAATGATCAGGCCTTCGCACTGGATTGAAACCGGTGCGACTAATATTGCTTCCTTCCCTTGGCTGATCTCTACATTGGCTTCAGATGCGGCAATCTCAATATCCTCGATATAGCTGCCGAGCTTAAGCGGTGACGAATAGTCGGTCTCAAATTTCAGCGCACGTGAGCGTTCATAGCCCTTGGGTGCAAACGTAATTTCCACCTCTGCTCGAAGAGACGGTCCCTCGCCGCCGTCGGCATCCTCAACGAGCAGACTGGCACTGTCACCGAGCGCAAGCCTCGCGCGCAGCGACGCGTACACAATGCCCACATGGTCAGGTGGGAGAAACACGCTCTCGGCCGGATCGAGTACATAGAATTCCGCGAGGAAGGGATTGGCGGCAGCGCCGCGTGCCAGTTCTCTCGCGACAACCTGGTCCGCAATGGCCGGATTTTTCAAGGCATGAGTGGCAATCATGGCCTCGAACACTACGGATGAGGCGCTGTGAAGCGATTTCAGGAACGGGTGTTCGGCCACCCAAGTGTTGAGAGCGTCGGCATAGGTCTGTTCGTCCTTGGGCGTTAGCGCCTGCAGAGCAGGTGCCGGGCAACCATACAACCTCGCCGCGAGATGCCCCAGCTGTTCGCTTGGGCTGTACAACTGCTCACGCACAGACGCGTTCTCGAATGCAAGCGTGTCAAGCTTCCCGCGCTCGCGTTCGAGAATGGCATTGGCCACGGTCAGAAGCGTTACGGGCTGCTCGCCGCTTTCCAGCCTCGCGACAAGCACGGCGGGATTCTTCTCTGCGTTGACGTGATCTGCAACCGCCTGAAGGACGGGAGCGTAGCCAGCGAAGCGGTCGCCGTCGCCTTTCGTCTGTTCTCGCAGCCTGCCGAGAATAAGTTGCAGCGCTTCGCGTTCCGTTACCGATACCTGCTTCTCCGGCCGTTTCGCCTGCAACGCCGCGACGGCAAATTCAACGGAGGTTTCGAGATCGTAGTAGCCAACCTCAAGAATGGCAGGATCTTGGCCCTTTTCGGCTAAGATCAACCAAGCATCCTGTACGGCTCCAGTCCTGCCAAAGAGCACGACGGGCATTTTTCTGCCTTTCGCGAGCTCGGCCACGTCGCCAAGAAACGCCTCAAAAGCCTCCTGAGTTACGCGAATACGCGCTTCGTCGAGACCGTCGATCAGTAGAGCAACACTGTCAGCCGTCCACGATGGGAAAAGTGCAGCCTTTGCAAGACCGCCGGTAATCGAGTTGCCACCAACCGGCTCGGATTTGGCAAGATCTACGTATACCGCTCCGGTTTCGAATGCGATCTGACGGGCAAGCGTTGACTTGCCCACTGCGCCCGGCGCCGACACGAGAATGACGCCAGAGTTCAACGCGGCATCGCTAGCCCCAAGGTCGCTCGGCGAGAGCGGTGCTTCTTTGAAGCCGGGCAGGCCGGCACTCGGGAAGCTCCAGCCGGCGACCAGCGGGTCGGCTGACCGAGCGGTGCCGGCCAGTCTGGCCCGCCAGAATAGGTCAATTGTGAAATCGATCATGATTCGCGCACGATGAACGTTGGAGGTTACTTCACCGCGATTGGTGGATGATGCAAGCTATTTGAACTCCTAGGCTCGACGAAACATGGGCCAACCATTCACAGGTTTCCGAATTTCCGGACCCTGGCGGCAAGTGGAAGAAAGCTGCGGGGTTCATGAGCCGTGCCTTCCAAGGCACACCTCAGACTTGGCCATAGCCTGCCACTTAGCTTCTCGGAGTTCTGTACTCTACTCCGATTGCTGGATAGACAATTCTCTTAGGCAATGCCGCTGAAGGAGTGGCCCTCATTCATAATGACCCACGGGGCCATGGCCTTTGGCGTCGTTGCGCGAAAGCCGGGAAGACTTTCGAAGCCCTGCGTATTTTCCAAGTATGGATACACCGCGAACTTCACTATGTCTTCGATCTCTAAATAGTAAGCGACGCGGGAGTGCACGCGCCCGAACGCAATACGCCCACAAGAGACTTTCGTATCGCCTCGCCGCTGTACTATATCGAAGTGATTGTGTTGAGGGTGTCTCTGGGGGAAGTGCTTCGCCGAAATTGTAAATGAGTTGGCCCTGCAGGTAGTCTGCAGGGCCGGGTACTTTCCGATCAATTTTGTTGAACCAGCCAAGGCAAGTTCAGCTGAATCACGGAGGCTTCGGTATCCACTCCAAGCCTTTGGGATAGACTTGCATATCGGCAGCGATCGCGGCTTGGCATGCTCGATTGTGAAATTGAACGAACACAATGGTCTGGTCTACAGAATGCATGACCCTCTCGGGTAGCGGCGCGCGACCGGAAAGCACTATAGAAGCGAAGCCTCCGTGCTGTGCCATCGGCAACACGTCACCGAATGCATCAATTGTGCGATCTGTTTCAAGCTCGAGGATTTTCAAATCAGTTCGCAAGTTCTCCAGCAGCTCCTTAAAGTTCGCACCAATCGGTCCGTAATTTATCGCGATGCCGGTTCCCGCGCCGATATTCGCGAAGCGGGTATTGGTCAAGCTGACGCGCTCGATCGGCGGATAGGCCTTCAGAATCCTCTCGATCGCTGCGTCGTGCTCGGGTATCGCCTTATTGTTCTTTTCGATGTCGATGAGTTTACCGATCTGATCATAGGCCCGATCCATTTCCGCGCGCGAATCCTTGAGTTTTTGCAAGGCTCGTTCGAGGATTGGAATAGCGTCCTCACCTTTGAGATCCGCGAGGACTCCTTGTTCCAGCCAATGATCAGCTTCTGTCTGCGCTCCGAGCATCCGGACGTTAATCATCTCGGATTCGTCAAATGCAGTTTCGTAGAACCTCAGCGTGACAGACCTGTCAACGTAGAGGCGGTGTCAAGCGTAGGCGTGCGCCTGCGCTTCATTCGCCCCGAAGATATAAATCGGCATGAAAACACTCAACACTGCGATCATTCGTGTAACGAAGTATTTTTCTTTCATTTCTACCTCCATCCGGTCGAACCTGAGAAGTCCTTTGTCACTTTAAGCGACTGCAAAAATACAATGATCGCAGTTTTTTCTTCATTTGACAACGCGAGAAACGCCAGCTTCACATCCTTTGCGTCCCCAGAATGATGCACAATTGCCTCCGAAAGCGTGGGCAAGTCACCACGATGACCATAGGGGGCAGAACTACCTGCATCCCAAAGTTTCGAAGTCAGGAACTGGTTGGTCGGAACGAAATCCTGACGCCGCCGCTCATTACAGAAGAAGGGGTCGTCGTCATCACAGATCACATGCCGCTTCAGATCGGTATAGGCGGCAACGTACAACTGACCAGTGGAGTCTGAAAACACAGCGCTGTCCTCAGAGACAGGAAGCGGCACTGCGATCTGACCGCCGACATCGCTTGGAACGACCGCTCCTGGACGGTTGTAAGGATTGGGCTCGAAAAACCAACGGGACCGAAGCGGGAGCTTAGGTACATGGCAGCTCGCGCAGCCCACCTCATTAAACAGCGCTTCGCCACGCCGTGTGCTCGCGGTAGGTTGAGGACGACCCGGTGCGGGTAACACTGCTTGGAACGTTGCTAACGCACTGACTTGACCAACCGAGAATTCGTCCGCCACGCCGTCGCCATCGAAATCGTCCGTGCCAGTCCGGGGCCAACCGAACCTCTCTACTGCCTGAATCCCGTGATGCTGATTTAGGGCAAAGATCGTGAATTCCCGAAGCGACACAGCGACGCCTTTCACGCCGAAAGGTTTAACGATCAAGCTAGTATCTACTCCTCGCAACCCGTCGCAATCGACTGTGCCATCTGGGTGTACCAGGAGGTTTCCGAAGTCGATGCCTTTCGTAATCAATGCGACCCGATAGTCTCGTTGAAGGGCAGACGCCCTAACCCGCGCTTCATCTCGGAGATCCAACAGGTCTGCTGTCATCTCGCGCGCCAACATCTCTATTGCGCCGTCCCCGAACATACTAACTGTATTTCGTTCGTTCGTGCCCGAGCTTGCTATACTCTCTGTTGGTGGATCCGAGAAATGCGCGCCGACGAAAACATTCGCCGCGAAGTCTCCGCTTGCCCCGATGAACGGCTGATTGTGACACCCGGCGCATGAGTTCGCATCGGGCCCCGCGATCCGCTGAAACAGGTTGCCAACCGGATTACGAATCGTGGGCTTTGAGTCACCCGTCGCCATAGGTCTTCCAGCCCCGTCCAGCAGGTTAAAGCGTGCCATGAATAAAATGCGGCCATCGGAGATAAAGCCCGCCAAGCCCTCTTTTCCCGTTACCACGGCATGGTGATCGGGAAAGACATTGATCGCGGGCGGATCCCAAATTGTTGTGCTTGCCGCCGTTGGAATAACCGCAGGTAACGCCAAAAGAAAGGCGGTCAGTGGTAAAACTCGTGTTCTGCGGTTAACGCCGAACATGTTTTCGCTCGCGGATTATTCCGGGTGAATACTATTTGTCGATTAGAGAATGGTCAAGTCATTGTCGTTCTGATTAGATGCCATTGTTTTTGAAGTGGCAAAAAACAGTACCATGAAATCACCTCGTCCTTATCTGGCGCCCATCAACAGCTAGCGCCGGAGCGGTTCCGGTGATTAAAAAGGAGTCGTGCAATGGACCTGCCAACGCGCCTGACCGAACTTGCTCACGGAGGCGGCTGCGGATGCAAACTTGCCCCTTCGGTCCTGCAAGAACTTTTAGCAAGCGAACCGGCGGCCGCTGCCTATCGACAACTTTTAGTCGGCACAGAATCCGGAGACGATGCCGCAGTATGGCAGGTCGACGACAATCTTTGCATCGTTGCCACCACTGACTTTTTCACGCCGATAGTGGACGATCCATTTGATTTCGGCCGCATCGCAGCGACCAACGCCATATCTGACATCTTTGCCATGGGCGCGAAACCGATCATGGCCCTTGCCATTCTCGGCATGCCGCTCGGCAAGATCTCGATCGACACTGTGCGAAGGATTCTACAGGGCGGTTCATCCGTGTGCGCTGCAACCAATATCCCGATTGCAGGGGGGCACTCGATCGATGCGCCAGAGCCTATCTACGGCCTTGCCGTTATTGGTGTCTGCCACCCAACGGAAGTGCGTCGCAACGCCGACGCTCACACTGGTGACGCGCTAATACTCACGAAGGCTCTTGGGGTTGGCGTTTACTCTTCTGCATTCAAGAAAGGTGTATTATCCGCTGATGGCTATGCCGAATTGATCGCCACGACGACGCTTCTCAACAAGGTTGGAGCGGACCTGGCCAAGGATCCCGGCGTTCACGCAATAACGGATGTGACCGGGTTTGGATTGCTGGGCCACGCACTCGAAGTGGCGTCGGGTTCGTCGAAGACTATTGTGCTCCGCTTTAGCGAACTACCTTTTCTCGGGGATGCAGAAAGCTTGGTCAGGAACGGTTGTGTGACAGGTGCCTCGAAGCGCAATTGGGCGAGCTATGGGGGCTCAATAGTTTTGCCGGATGGTATCAAGGAATGGCAGCGCGACCTGCTCACTGATCCACAAACATCTGGCGGCTTGTTGATCGCCGTCGAAGCGGCAGCGGCGCAGGGCGTGCTCAACCGTATTTTAGATTCGGGCTTTTTCGCCTCGCGCATCATTGGTCAAGTCGAGGAAGGAACACCTAGAGTTCGGGTAGAGCTCTGAAATGCTGGGCGATCGGCCAACGATCGTTGTTTGGACGGAAAGGGACCCGAGAACCGAGCCAGCAGAGGCCCTTTCGAGAGGCGGAGGAGAGTGGGAGTCGAACCCACCAAAGACCGGCTAACGGCCCCTCCCGGATTTGAAGTCCGGACGTCCCACCAGGGAGCGATTCTCCTCCAGATACTAAGTTGTCCTCCGGATCCAGGTGTTACTCAATCCGAAAAAGGTCGAGGCGGCGAATATTCATGCGACGGAAATCGCCCCGCCTCAGCGTTACGCCATGCCGATCAAAAAACTCAAGCAACTTGACGGTCACCTTGCGGCCGATGTCGAGGCGATCGCGAAGACTGGCTACCGTAAACTCGCCCTTAGGTGCGCCTAGGGAAATCTTAGTAGCAATAGATAGGATTTCGGCCAAAGTTTCGGTCAAGAAGAAGTGATCTTGGTCAACCTCGTGCACCTTCCCCATGCGACCCACGAGCTTCAACAGTCGCCGCACTTCATGCTCGGACATCGCCAGCAGGCCGGCGATGTCACGAACTCGCGGGGGACAGAAACGATCTGCCGCGTCTAAGAGCGGCCGGATTGTCCCCCAAACTTGTTCGCCACGTGTTGTCAACATTGCCCGATGCTCGGGCAGTCTTAGCCAGGTTCCGTCGAGCACAAGGTCCCCCGACCGCACCATGCCTTGAACAATCGATCGGAAGGCAGGCGCGGGCAGGCGGGGATCGAGTTGTAGCCGTAAGCGCTCAATTCCAATGCCCGCAGCATCCGGGTTGTTGATGTGAAAAGCCTTTAGGATCGCCAAGCTGCTTTGCTTCAGCTCTATCCAAGTTTCTATGGATATCGCAAACGTCCCAGCAGAAGTTTCCGCTCGAATGACCTCGTTGCGGTCAAGAATGGCTTCGAGCTCGGTCTCTCCTAGAGCGCGGTCGCGAGCGAACACAGATACGTGAACACAAAGTGGAGGTGTTCGGAGTAAGGCAGCAAACGCCAGCGATGGATTTTCAATTGCGTTTGCCTCCAACTGCTTCAGACGCTCTGGCGTGCGCCGCCTTCGCATTGGCGGGCGCAGATCGAGGAAACGCCCGCCAGCGAGGGTTCGCTGGGAACTGGTGTCTCTGACGATGAAACGGTCACCGACCGAAGAGGCAATCGGATGATCAAGGACAAGTTGGACAAGGGCTTCTTCCCCAGGAGATATCGACTTTTCGCCAAGGAGAACGACCCGTGCGCCAACATCGGCAGCGGCATGGTGCAATCGAACCGGGGTCCACTGACGCAGTTGCTTCGTCTCAGAACGGAGGAGCCGCAGCGTTGCATCAATCCGAGTGGTCGGCGCATGCAATTCTGGGGCCAATATTAGGCTCCCTCGTGATACCGCATCCCGAGTAACTCCATCGCCTGAAAGGTTGAGGGCGCAACGCTCTCCGGCGTTGGCGTGTTCCACGGGCCGGTTCTGCGCATGAATGGAACGTATACGCGCTCCGAGCCCCGACGGGCTGATACACACGTGATCGCCCATCGAGACCGCTCCGGAAAGCACTGTGCCAGTCACGACGGTGCCGGTACCCGACAAAGTGAAAGACCGGTCGACGGTCATCCTGAAACGACCATCGAGCCGGCGGGGCTTGTGGTCGGCGGAAGCCAAAAACAGCTCGTTCCGAAGTTGCGAGATTCCCTCGCCAGTAATGGTTGAGACCGGAACGATTTTTGCGCCCGCAATGGAGGTCTGTTCGAGCGTTTCCTGGACTTTAGAGACAATATCTGACTGCGGAACATCAAGGGCCAAATCGGTTTTCGTGAGGGCAACAATTCCATGTTCGATGCCAAGAAGGTCGACTATGGAGAGATGTTCGAGGGTTTGGGGCATTATCCCATCGTCAGCCGCCACGACAAGAAGTACGAAGTCTATTCCAGTCGCGCCGACCAGCATGTTACGAACGAACCGTTCGTGCCCCGGCACATCAATGAAGCCTAGGACCGCGCCATCCGGGGCCGACAGGTAAGCGAACCCCAGGTCAATCGTGATCCCTCTTGCTTTTTCCTCTTTAAGGCGATCGGTGTCGACGCCGGTCAATGCGCGAATCACGGCGGTCTTGCCATGATTGACGTGGCCAGCAGTCCCAATGATCATTTGGCGGCCTCAGAAAATGTACCTTACGGACTTTGTCTAGTTTTTAAGGAGCCAATCGACTTAACGAAATCCCCGATGCTTTCTTCCTCCAAACATCTAAAGTCCAGAATCATGGTTCCATGTGAAATTCGCCCAAGAACGGGGACTTGGAGTCGACGCATCGCTTCCTCGAGTGCGACGACGCTTGCGTCGCCCTTCGGCCGAATCGCAATCGCGACGCTAGGGATCGTTGCCGTCGGAGCGGCACCAGAGCCAATTTCGCTTTCGCATTCAGTAATTTTACAAGAAAAGGCGGCACCCAGCTTCGGCTTAAGATGGGCCAGTACCATTCGCGCCACTTCAGTGATCTTTTCGCGTGGTCTCGTGAGCAGCCGTAGTGTGGGTATATGACGCAGGGCCAGCTCTTGGTTCAGATAAAGTTTGAGCGTCGCCTCTATCGCTGCGAAGCGGATTTTGTCGACGCGGAGGGCCCGTTTCATCGGGTTCTGGTTGATTTTCTCGACCAATTTCTTGCGCCCAACTATGAAGCCCGCTTGTACACCTCCAAGGACCTTGTCACCCGAGAACAGTACGAGATCAGGCCCTTCATTTACACACTCGCGCACTGTGGGCTCATGAGGAAGCCCTAAGGTTGACATATCGACAAAGGATCCCGAACCTAGATCGAACACCAAAGGGACACCCAATGGCCTGCACATGCTACTCAACTTTTTCGTTGACACTTCGGCAGTGAAACCCTGCACTTTGAAATTCGATGTGTGTACCTTCAACAATGTGCCGGTCTCGGCACCCATCGCACGCTCGTAGTCCCTCGCATGGGTGCGATTTGTAGTTCCCACTTCAACTAACCGGGCTCCAGCACTTTGCATTATTTCCGGTAAGCGGAACGACCCTCCGATTTCGATGAGTTCGCCTCGAGAGACAATGGCATCTTTACTTTGGCTCAATGTGTTGAGCGTGAGCAGAAGCGCTGCTGCGTTATTGTTGACGACCGTTGCCGCCTCCGCTCCGGTCAATTCACAGAGCAGATCGGCAATGTGATCGTCACGCTCTCCCCGTCTGCCAGAATTCAAGTTGTACTCTATATTGACCGGCCGCCTCATGGCAGTGGTTGCGGACTCGATGGCCTCCTCTGCAAGCGAAGCACGTCCGAGATTGGTGTGCAGCACGGTTCCGGTCAGATTGAACACTGGTCTAATCCGAGGCGCCATCCGATCCTTAAGGAGTGATAAGGCCAGTTCCCCCACCTTCTCGACGGTTGGGGTCGATTCAGAAGAAACTCGTTCCGAGGCTAAACATATTCGAATCATCGAAACTGTTGCTGAGTGACCAAACTTGGCAGCAGCCTCGACGCCGGACGCGCTTCGAAGTATGCGATCGACTGATGGAAATCGGGCAAAATTGCTGCTCATGAGAGACTTCGAACCTCAGCTTTTCTGAATCTGGATCGCCTGCGCAAATTTGCTGAAACGCTCCCGCCAGCTAACGGTTTGCTGGCGATTGTGACACACAGCGACATTGGGTTCGACGCACTCGCGATCGACGGGCAAGCCAGCGGCGACCCAGCTGCGGTAACCGCCGATCAGATCGCCTGCTTCGGCAAAGCCGAGCGCGACGAGTGAAGCGGCAGCAAGGCTTGAGGAGCAACCGTCGTTGCAAACGATGATCAGCCGCTGGCGAACGTCATTTACTCGCTGATCGCTGTGCGATGCCGCCGGATCGCACCGCCACTCAAGTACGTTGCGATGGAAATAGACCGAACCGGGGATGCGGCCCTCGGTTTGGACGTCAATGTCTGAGCGCGTATCGATAACGACGGCGCCGGCTGCGACAGCGGCGGCGGCTTCCGCAGGCGTATAGCGGCGAATGCGCGAACGCGCTTCTAAAAGCAAGTCGTCAATGGTTCGTCTTTCACGCACCTATTGATGATGACTCCGTAGCTGACCGTGCACAATCACGAATTGAGTGCCTTGCCAATCCCTGTTACGAATTCTTAGAACCAAAGATGCGAGGCTAAAATTCAAGCTGTTGGCTTGGATTGCCGGCGTACCGGACGACAAGAAGGCGCAATACGCCTTCGTTCATGCGGCGGTCTGGGCGGATGACATCAACGACCCGGCCCATGGCTACACCAAAGGCGACGACGCGCTCGCGACCGGCGGAAACGAAGTCAGTGTGATGTTCAGAAGGAATTTGGCGTACTCGCAACGCGGTCTCCCGATCGAAATGCGCCCATCGGAGGCCGCACTTTCTCTACTGAAGATGAGATTGAGAGAGCTGGTTGATCGAAGCCATGAGTGCCCGGGGCGGTCAATGCTATGGCCCCAGTTTTGCGCGGTTCTGCACACTCAGAATAGCACAAACGTCCTTCGAGACGAACGTCGAGCGATCTCAGAGCCGTTCGGGAAGCGCTGGGCTACGTCAATTTACTCAACCAGTGCTGCGTCTACGCCCAGCAGTTTTCGAAGAAGTAGTTTGCCGCCTTTGGATAGATCCTGCTCAATATTTGCACGCCACACTCGATCGTCGACGCCAACCGAAGATATGTCGTGGATAAGCCGAGCATGCTCTCCAATAGCCTTTCTGACGTCATCGACCACAAAGGCTGCAAAAGCATTCGGCGACGATTGAGCTGTTTGGAGGATATCGTCCAGGTCGCCGCGGAAGGAGAGAAGATTCGAAGCAACAATTCTCTTGCCTCGTTCTGGATTGGTTAGCTCCTTGACTACGTCGCTTGGCGTACCGGTCAGTACCCGCAGTTCTCCTTGCAGAGCAGGACGACGGTTGTCGTGTGCAATCGGCTGTATGAGTTCGTCTCGCAACTCCGGCTTAGCGTTTAGAAATGCAACGACATCTAGAATGGCTTCGTCTTGAAGGGACGAAAGATGGTCACCTGAGATCGACACAAATTGTCCATTCCAATGATCGGACAGCTTCACCAGAGCCGCAAATTGTACTGCCGGTTCGTTGGTTTTGAGGAGACGCTCGATGATCAGGCGGTCCTCGTCACTTTTCCCGATTGCCCCGAGAAGCATGATCAGAACTGTCGGCCTCCATGGACGTTGGATTTCTGCCTGTGCCATCATCTCTGCTGTATGCGGATCGGTCTGCGACAGCAATTTGATCAGTTCTGGCTCCAACCTTGCTGGTTCGATGTCAAATGCGATGCCGCCCTGCGGAGTGAAGCGCAGTTTGTCGTCGCCGTAGGCGATCGCTGTCTTGGCGTTGGGGCAAAAGGCCAGCAAATAGAATAGGTATGATTGAACAAGGCTGGGCTCTAAGACGCCGCGTTCACTTCCTTCGCCTCGCTCGACAATCTCTTGAACGCGTGGGTCGCAAGACATCTCTCGCGGATGGAAAGCGAGAAAAGCCTTCAGTGCGGAATCGAGCTGTTGATACAAACCCGGTAAATCGGCTGCTGCTCCTTGCAGGGGTTTGTAGGCCGGAACCTGGCTAAAATAAGTGGCTAGTAGATCACCAAAACTCGACGCAAGGGCTGCGTCAGCCATGGGGTTCTGATATTTTCGGACCAATGCTTGTCCTAGTTCAAATTCAGACCAGTCAATTTTGTCGCGACTAACCGCAGGCGCGACACATCCTGTGCGCAAGAGAAAATCGGCGTCTCTCGGGGCAAAGGCCCATTCTGCTTTCAGCTTCCAATCTACATACCGTTGCAGGTCAGCTGAACAACCCGTCGGAAGAGCCGTTTGCACCTCCGCCCAGTCGAAATGTATCTGTTCTGAATCGGCGAGCTGCTTGTCGGCTGCAGGTCGATCGGTCTGCAGTAGTCGCTTTAAGACCGCCGTGCGGATATCGCTACCTACTTTCGCCAGTCTGATGAGTTCGGCAGTGTCGTTTACTGTCGCAGTCTTGACTATTACTTCTTGGGTATCGAGAATTTCGTCATTCGTCAGCTTTTCTTCACTAAGGGCGGTTTCGGCCACCCGTCGAGCCTCTTCCCACTGACCGCCCGACTCAAGCCAACGAGCTCTTCCAGTGCTTGTGAGTTGGTCGGCGATCAATGCAACAGCATCGCTGTCCTTCTGGAAAACCAACTCGTGGTTCATGGCAATCTTCGAAGCCGGCGAAATGTCCGTGCTGCGAATGCCGGTTTCCCACAACAACTGTGGGTACCCCAGAAGCTTCCAATCGGGATAGCCTCGGTAGATGGATACCTGTCCGTTCCCCTCGATACTCAGGTAGTGATGCTGGTCCAACCACGTCCATAGGCCTATGACAAGGATCGCAGCGGCGGCGCCCAAGGTCACTAGAGTTGTTCGCACGCGTCGGCGCACGTAAGCCGCTGAGTACCGACTGGTGTTCAGTCGGATGGCGTTAAGGGTCGCGTCACTATTGACGAATATTAGTGGATCCTTGGCAAAAGAGCCTGCGAAGACAGGTTCCTGGCGTGGCAACGCCTTAAGCTCGTTGCTGAAAGTCGTTTCCATCTCGCTAGACAAATAGTCGAACAGGTCGTTGAAATAGATTTCGCCGTTGTGCCCCAACCCGGAAAATCTTCCGAGTAGCGCTTCAATAAGAAGGTTCGTGAAGGGAGACCCTTTCCCGCGAACTTCCCATGACGATTGCCCGCGCTTTGAGGCGCTCAATACGATCCGGTATTCGAAATGATCGCCTAATAGTGTGAAGAGCTGAGGGGAGCGCTCCGCAATCGCCGCGCCCCCGCAGCAATCGCAAATCAACAGGAGACCTCTTGCTCTAGTTGGTCCCAATGCCTCGATAATGTCGTCTGCAGAGATCGAGGTTTCTCTGAGGTCATCGTACTTTGTTTGTGAGGTTGACAGGAAGAATTCGTTATTAGCCTCAACGCCATGCCCGGCGAAATAGACAACGATAGTATCGTCCAAGCCGGCTGCCGCGCCGACGTTTTTCAACTGAACGCGTATCTCATTGCGTGTCGTTTCCTCTAAGGATGTGAGGCGGCACACGTGAGCGGGCGGCAGCCGACAGGCCGACTGCGCCGTAAGCGTTTCAAAGACCCTATTGGCACCTTGGACGCATTCGGGAAGAGGGGCTAACGTTTTCTCCGCAACCGAACCGACCCCGATAACCAAGGCCCGAATCGACTCAGCGAATGAGCCCGCACTCTGACGCATACGGCTTGCTGCTCTGCCTCAAAACCACGAGCTAAAGAAAGAGCGTGATGCAGGTTGCGGGGGTGCGGCGTCCCTCGGAGTTATAACATTTCCGCCGCGCGCAGCGGCATCTACCGGTGTGGGGTTTGCAACAGCAGCACCCGCTACCGATGCTCCGGCTGCAGACAAATAGACAAGACAGCCGTTCAAAACCGCAATCACGTAGTCTGAGCTGCTTTTCCCCAGATAGGCGGCGGTCCCAAGACATACAATCTGCGCGATGAGGAGACCGATCCACTTAGGTGAAAAGTCAAACGCCGTCTTTAGCGTATTGGTCACTACAAACGTCGCGCCTGAGGCGCCCGCGAGAGTAAGAAGACTCCCCCAAGTAAAAAATTGCGCTGCGTCAGCTTCCGACATGTTCAAAACCCCCTTTTTTTATGCGCCCGAATGGCAATCAGCCTGCACCTTTTGCGGCTTCTACGCAATGATCACTAACTATTTGATGCATCCGTATGAGCAGTGGTGCTAGCATGGTCGACGTCGTCGAGTACCCATCCGCACCGAGAGTAGCCAGCTTTCGAACTCACTCACGCGAAATAGTCTTCGCGCCGCGACTCCATCACATATGTTGAGAGTTATGTCTCGGACTTCGCCCAAACAAAGAACTGAACCTCAGGGAGGGACCCTTGCTTATTAATCTTACCGACCACAACGGCAATCCTGCATCCGTCGACCCAACGGCCGTTATCAAGATCCGGTCTGCTCTTCTGGCAGAGGAGCCTAAGGGTACCGTCTTCGTGGACTACGCGACAAATGGTCTGTTTGCTCGTGGGACGTTTGCAGCGATATGTGCACTCTTCGCACCCCACATCCGGCTCGCCATGCTCCATCTGCCAACGGGCGCGCCGGTGGCATTGAATGCGGATGGTATTTCGGCAGTGCAAGTCAGTCCGATCGTAGGTGGCAAACCCGCTTACCCAGGAAAATCCGTTGCCGTCGTCGACCAGGCCCATTGGAACAATCGGGTTGAGGCCAGAAACATGATCGCGCTCAAAGAAACGGTGGCTGAGGCGACAGCTGTGATTAGCAATGCTTGACAGCTGTCTCAGGATTGGCGTGCCGCCTATTGCCGAGTCATTTATCGGAAATGAGGCTGGGCTGGACCGTCATTGCCACCATGCTCAGCCCGCGTGAGGGCTGCAGTTCGCGTCGGAGCGTATCCGCCGTCCTTGCCTAATTTCGTTCCGCCCTTGATGCTCTGACACTCTGGAAGCAGAGACTAACGGGATCGAAGCGTAGGGAAAAATCGCACGCTGACACGCAAACTCGTGCCATGGCGTACAAAAGGCACCGGCTAACAGCCGGTCGGGCAGTCTGAATAGACCGGTCTGTGCTAATCTAGCTGACACAGGATTTGCACAACAGCGCTACCCAGAAGGCCGGATTCACCTCAGCCTAGTAGTCGCTCACCGCTTTTGCCAGAATAGTGATCTCGATGGGGGTCCATGACATCGTTTTATGATGGGAATGGAACCCGACTGGATGTCTCATGCCGTCGCATGCTGTCTAAATCAAGAGCATCCTACATGAGGGGCTTTTGGGCGGGTAAGTTCTGTAACTCAAATCTAAGTTATTGATTTTTTTGATGATATGGCGGAGAGAGCGGGACACTCTCCTCCAAGACCATGAACCCCTTGTATCCCTTGACTTCTGGGCTTTGAAGACTCACCTGTGGGGCACCAACGTGGGGCACCGGGGTGTGGGATGGCTAACCAGCGGCAATATCTTGAATGGCATGGGCAGCAGTGGCGGGTCCGCGTTAAGGTGCCCGCACGGGTGCGGGATTTGATTGGCCGTGGAAAGCTTACCCATCCCCTTCACACCGCCGACCTCAAAGACGCAGATACCCGCAAGTGGCCCGTGGTGTCGCGCCTCAAGGGCATCATAGCGGCAGCCGAGAAGGTCTTGGCGACAAACGATCCTTTGGAGGCTGAAGCTCTCCGCCATCGGCTTTCCAGCGATGAGGAAGACACCCAATTCGCCATAAGGCTTCGCGCCGAGCAAATTGAGGAAACTCAGGGCATAAGTCCCGCACACGCATTCTTTGACCTCGCTAGCAGAAAGGTCACACCGCTTGACCATCACGCCGCCGAGTTCCTGAAGCACCAAGGCTACCGCATGAAGTCTGAAGGGGACTTCCGAAGGGTGCTAGGTTGGTTTGGTGCGTGGCTTCGTGACAGTCGGCTTCCCGTTGCCCTTGAGGCAGTGAGGCGCGTTGACGCCGGTAAGTTCCTGGCTGAGTCCCTGATGGTGGGAAGGAGCCGGCAGAAGGCCACGGCTTATCTAGGGTTCATTAGGCAGTACTGGACGTGGCTTCTCGACAAGGGGCACTTGCCAGCCGGCGAGAACCCGTGGGCCGGCCAAAAGCTTCCCGCAGAGAGGAGGCAGGCACGCGACGCGGAAACAGACAAGGGCAAGCGCCCGTTCACCGACGAGGAAGTGACCAAGCTGCTCAGTGGCGACGGCGGCCCGCTGCTCAATGACCTGATGCCGCTTGGAGCGCTGAGCGGAATGCGGATCGAGGAGATTTGCCAGCTCCACGTTTCCGATTGCCGAGATGAGATGTTCAGCGTGTGGGCAGGGAAGACCGATAGCGCCCGCCGTACCGTCCCGATCCACAGTGGCCTTAAGGAGATTGTTAAGCGGCGCACCGAGGGCAAGAAGGACAGCGACTATCTGTTTGCCGATTTGCCGCCCATCCCAAAGTCACGCGAGACGCGCTCCGATCCGGCCGCCAAGCAATTCACACGGTATCGCCGCAAGGTTGGGGTGGATGAGCGCCCGAACGAAAAGGCGAAGAGCAACGTGGACTTCCACTCCTTCCGACGCTGGTTCATCCGCAAGGCGCGTGATGCCAAGCTTGCCGGTGCAGAGGGCTTTGACGAGTGGACTATAACGTGGGTAGTCGGGCACACCGATAGCGAACGGGCCAAGAGCCTAGACCTAAGCCAGCACGGCTACGCGGGGCAGGACCCGGAGAAGGCGAAAAGGGCGCTTGTGGAGGCCGTGAAGTTGCCATCTTAGGCGCGTTGTAGAGCAGCTTTCTCTCGTCAAGCCCGGTACGCTATCATAAAGCTGTTCATGACTCGGGCGGGACGGGAATGGTGTCAGACTTCGAAGCGAACAACCTAAGAGCTTGGGAGGCCGCTATCAAATCGGCGTTCGGGGCCGCCCCTGAATCGGCCACGTGGACGGACATCTATGCGATGATCGACGTCCTCCAACCTTTCATGGGGTTCAATGTCAACCACGCGATGCTGCCCGGTGGCGGAGGACTGGACGTCGACGTGGTTACTCACAGCCGCGAAACCGGGTGCATTCGTTTCGATACTGGTGAGCGATCCTTCTATCTGGCGAAGCCACGGAAGCTATCGTTTGGATATGTTGCCCGTTCCCCGGCAAACTCATTCTTTTTGATGGAACTGGCCAGCCTGAAGCCAACTGACGTCTATGAATCGGTTCGCTCCGAGAGCGAGCAGTTGGTCGAAGTCGATGATGAGTACCTCGACTACTCGATATGGGAGCATGGAGTTCTCGGCTTTGAAGATGATGGCCAGGAGATTCCATTGCCAGACGACGCGAGTGTCGTAGTGCGGCTTCTGCGAGGCAACGTCCTGATTGTCGCCAAAGCAAGTCTTTGGAACGGGGATACGTCTACCTATGACGGCCGGCACGATCATATGGATGCGGAACAAGTCCGGGCAATCATTGAACGGAGCCTATAACTACAGGGCTCGTCCGACTACCCAGAAATGTTATCGCCAAACTTGGGGCAGATGAGTGTCCGAACGATGAGGCCAATATGTGGACTTCCATTCCTTCCGCCGCTGGTTCATCCGCAAGGCGCTTGATGCCATGCTTGCGGGTGGCGCTGGGTTTGACGAGTGGACCTTCGCGTGGGTGGTGGGCCATACGGATAGCGAGCGGTCCAAGAGCCCAGCACCGCTACGCGGGACAGGACCCGGAGAAGGCGAAGAGAGCGCTTGTGGAGGCAGTGCGGCTTCCAGTTGGTAGTGCGAGATGACGTGTCTAACTTGCGTTATGATGGGGCATGGACGAATCGAGCCTTTATTGTTTCTTGGTGTGGAGGTCACATGACCAATGCCTGCGAATGCGGTTCTGGTCGGACGCATCGAGAATGCCACGGACACTATTTCAATCATTTGGACCTTTTGTCACCAGCGGCCCAAGAGATCTCTAGCATTGTGGGGAACAGCGATTTTAACGCCGCTATCGCACTAAGTCATAAGCGGGAGTACGGCTACGGCAGGTTACCGGAGTCCTGGGTCAAAGACGATGTTAGGCACGTAAGGGTCAACAATATCACATATAAATCGGCATATTGGCGAACGTTTAACGATTTTCTATTTTCATTTCTTCAGATTAGTTTTGGTAGAGATTGGTGGCAGGCAGAGCGGAGTAAGCCGCTCACAGATCGGCATCCAGTCGTTCAACAATTTACGCAGTATGAGGAGGCCGAAAAGGCCTCAAGTAGAGGCAGTAGTGGGTTATTTTCGATAAAGCCTTCCGGCCCAATGGCTGCTCTGATGGCACTCGCATATGACTTATATCTTTGCGCTCACAACGAGAAAATACCTAAACCGCTGCTGGAGCGCTTGAAGTCGGCACAACACTACGAGGGGGCATTATACGAGGCCCACGTCATCGGAATATTTGCACGTGCAGGGTTCGAAATTGCCTTTGAAGACGAGACGGACAAAAGCCAGTCTCACTGTGAGTTCACAGCCACCAACAAGGGCACGGGCCGAAAGTTCTCAGTTGAAGCAAAAGCAGTGACTTCTCGTTCAGCCCGTGCTGGCGCATCGGCAGAACCGCCACGACTTCGCGGTAAGCTCTACGATGCCCTGCTAAAACAGGCAGACCATCCCAGGATGATTTTTATCGAGATCAATCGAGCAATTTCACCGAAAGAATCTGTCCCGGAATGGGCTCCACACTTTGTAGAGCAGGTGCGACAGGCGGAAATTGATATGATGGTCGGTGATACCCCAGCAGCCCCGGCCTACTTGTACGTGACAAACAGACCTCTGCTTGTGGGGGGTGCGAAGGCGAAGGTTGGTTATGAGGTAGGCAGTGCAGGATTTAAGATAGCGGATTTTCCTCCTGAGCGACTGCGCGGCATAATCAATATGCAACGGGCGAGAATGCTGCACATTGAGGCCTATCAGGTTTTTCAAGCCATGCAGCAGCTTTCCTCGGTCCCGAACTATTTTTCTGAACACCCTATTGCCTCGTTTTTGCGGAGCGTTCACTCAGAGAAAAGAGCTAAAGGGTTTCGGCATCCCCTTGATGCGTTTGATTTTCTCTTCCGTACTTACCACCGCACCGATAAAAACCTGCTGATAGAGTGGATGTCGGACTATGTTCCTCCTTGGGAACTCAATGGTCTCAACCAGCTTCAACTCGCTGAGCTGTACTGTGCCGGGATGGCTGAGACGATGTTCGCAGACCTCCACCGCACCGCCCGATAAAATTTTGGGTCACAGATTTGAAAGGTCGTATACGAGCCAGTGGCAGCAAGGTTCCCCCCCCCCGCCCCCCGCTATTCAGCTTGGTTCTCGCTCAACGCCGAGCGTCTTTCGTCAACAATGCGGAGCAATTGGTTTGCCATCATGACGACCTCTGCCGCTGAGGCAGGATCAGTCACCATAACGTAACGATGCGAGTGGGTGTTCTTGTAACATCCTATCGCACCAGCAAAGAGGTTGGACAACGCATCCTTTTCACTCCCTTGTGCTGTTCGGTCAGCGAGCTTTCCATGCTCGGGGTTGAACGCTTTGCGCATAAGAGACAAGCCCAATTCGCTCTCCGCCAATCCCGCTGCCTCCCTTACGGCGACCTCGACGGCTTTCATTGATTGAAATACGGCCACGTCGTACTCGCCGCGCAAAAAGGCTGCCCATACCAAACTCGCCATTCGGGGATGCAACAGTTCCCTGCGGAGATAACGACTGGCCGAATAACGCGAGAAGTCAGTAGAGTTTTCAATCTTCACGGCTCGTCGGCTCAGCTTCCGCCAACCATTTTGACCATTGGTGTCCGGCGCGGGTATGAGCAAGCCCTGAGCCTCAAGCCACATCCAAGCCTCGGTGATGGCCTGGAAAACACGGTCTCTTTTCTCCATAGGGATTGCTGAGTTGCCACTTACGTCCGATGTGGCAATGCTGCTGAGGATATTAGTAAGCGATGCCATGCTCATTGAATTGCGCGTTGTGGCCTCGCGGATGACGAAAAGCAGCAAAGCTCCGAGTTCCTCTGGCTCCATCTCCAGCAGGAGGTCCAGGTCCGGCAGCATTTCGGCCAACGTTTTCACGATTTCCGCCTCCAACATCAAACGCCACTGGACCATATCCAATCTCACTAGGGCAAGGCCATGTGAATGCGGCAACAGGCGCTGCGAACGATCTCATATGGATTGCTAACGGTGAGAGCGCGTAGCAGTCTCACAAAATGGTCCATTTACGAATAAGCTGTCTGATTTCATCTGCCACAGGGCATTTCAAGAGAGGTCATAATGACAATTATTCGATGCTTAGCCCATGAACCTACGGGCCGTACAAGACAGTATGTCGTCACAGTTGAGCCGATAGGCTATCCGAACACGGCAATGGTCTGCGGGTCAAAACATTGCACATCCCCAGGTCTCGCTTGGCTGGAGTCCGATGAATTACGTGCTTATGATAGCGGCGAGCGGATATTTCAGGCCTTCACCGCCACGATGAAAGTTAAAGTCAAATGATCTCCGCGCAGCGGCTATTTGGCGGCGCGGCGGCAGAGTTTAGAATTTGAACGGTCAGAGAAGATGAAGCACAGCTACACGCCGGAAAAGATAGCTGCAATGACCGACGCCGGGTTAAAGAACCTGCTCGGCAATGCTCGGCGCCTCGGCGCGGAGGATGTAGTCAAAATGTGCGAGGAGGAGGGGGCGAAGAGACGGTATGGAGGTGAATTGCCCGCCGAGGTTTCCGCTAAACTCGAAGCGGCACTAAGCGCGTACGAGTCCCTTAAGGCGCGGGAGAAGGGGCAAAAGAGTTTCCGTGCCTCTAGGACGCGAAATGCGATTTCTCGTAACGGACTAAAGTCGGCAGTTGAAAACATTGTAATGCGAGGAGCTTCGATGGGCTTCGCCACCCTGCCGGCAGAGCTGACTTTCGAGCACGCTATTTTGACATACCCTCAATGCTTCCCTGAGGCAGTCGTTGAGGTTGCCCGCAATAGATTATCTTAAGCGCCAATGTTGGTCACGGTTAGCGTTCTGCCGGTGACTTAAGTCCGAGAAATCAACCTATTCCGGAGGTACTCCAGCTTTGGCTCTCATTTCGGCGTAAAGTTCCGGGTACTGCCGCTTCAGGCGTCTAGCCGCATCGGCCGGCCGAACAACAATTTGACGGATAACTTTTCCGGCCGGCACCAAGACCTCCACACATGGTTGGTCCGTTCTCTCACTGTTCCAGTATCGTTTCGCGAGAGCCGGGTCAGGGCCTTCACCGCGCAAAAACGAAGCATTGATTAGATCCACCAGATGCATGTCTCCCCAATGGACAATTTCATCGCGTAGGACTTCAACCTCGTAGAGCTTGCGTTCGCTGCTATCCATTCGGACGAAGTAGTTTTTAGCACACTCCTCGCTTTCAAATAGCATCAGGTATTCCAGTCGCCTCCTAAACCCGGCTGGCCTCAGGGCATCCAAAAAGTCGGTAGTTTGCCGAGCATTTTGATTTTGAAGATGGTCGAATTCACCAGCGCACGTTATGGCATCTTCCCGCTTGAAAAGGCGCTTATCCGCTCGATAAAGTCTCTTGGTTCGAGCCATCGATTGACCCCATCTCATCGTTTTTTCGTTGTCGCGTCGGCAACTCTATTACCTTTTCGGCGCGATTTGAAACCTGCGAGTTGGGTCTAAATATTGGCCGATCAATTGATCCCCGCCTCAAAGGGGGATGCCGGTAGCGCTTATACCTTCGGGACTGAGGTAATCCAGCCGCGTACGACAGGCACGCCCTCAACGTCAATTTCACAGACGGCTTCGAACCGCTCGCCGGGCCAATTCCTGTCCATCATAAATTTGGAGACATGCTGCTCCTCATCTCCGCGAGGGGCACGGCAGAACGACCAAGCATCAACCAGATAGAACGGGACCTCCCTGGGAAATCCCAAATAGCGACGGGTTGTTTTCTCGTCTGGGATGCCAACCAATATGCCGCGCAGTCCGTTCTTGTAAGAAAGCGAGAATGCACCCTCTGGCATGGCTGGCCGAGTGAAATACCCGGCGCGGTATTGATCATAGCCGAGAAAGCTCAAGCCTATGAATATCGCCGCAAATATGATTCGCCTCAACATACCACCGCCCCCCGGCCGATTGGGGTCACCAGTAAGAAAGCCGGAAAGCAATTGCAATGCCTAGGGACGGCCGTGAATGCGAGATGAAACCGAGGGGCGGACGTTGACATTGACGCCTCGCACGTTGTGCCAAAGGGGTCCGGTCCACTCTTGCTCTGGGCCTTACTGGCAACGCCTGAACGCCAGTGAGCGTAACAGTCGATTTGAGTATACCTTTTGCGAACTGCCCCAGACGTGGTTCGATAAATACCCATTGACGACTCAAAGCGAACCAGAAATAAGGAGACCACTCTAAACGAACCGAGGGCCACGCAAGTCCGAGGACCATTCCTACCAAAGGGGTCTCCACATGTTTGTCCGGGCATACCTTCGCGCCTCCACAAAGGAACAGGACGCCAGCCGCGCCAGGGCGGACCTCCAAGCCTTCGCCAAGGAGCGGGGCCTCAAGATCGCCGCCACCTACCTAGAGAACGAGAGCGGAGCCTCCCTGGCCCGCCCTGAGCTATTCCGCCTCCTGGCCGATTGCGAGCCGGGAGACACCCTCCTGATTGAACAGGTAGACCGCTTGAGCCGCCTCAATGGAGCCGATTGGGAACGGCTCAAGGATGAGATCAGGCAACGTCGGGTGAAGGTGGTGGCACTCGATCTCCCCACCTCATGGAGCATGGCCTCAAGCGAAACCGATGAGTTTAACGCGCGGATGCAGGAAGCCATCAATGGCATGATGCTGGATATGATCGCCGCGATCGCCCGCAAGGACTATGACGACCGACGGCGACGGCAGGCACAGGGAATCCAGAAGGCTAAGCAGGAGGGACGCTATAGGGGCCGCCCCGAGGATCAGGAGCGCAACGCAGCCATCGCCAAGATGCTCAAGGCAGGCCAGTCCTGGAGCAGCATAGTGGCCGCCACCGGGGCCTCCAGGAGCACCCTGGCGAGGCTGGCGAAGCGAGGCTAGGAGGAGGTGCCATAGGTTCGGCAGTGCGATTGGGTGCATCTCTTGCACACGTTCGAAAAGCCGGCGAAGCCGAGCTAGCTAGTTCCTGAGGTCGGTCTCAAGAATTCTTCTCGGGCTTTGGACTACCCAGCAGCGGCGTGGTCGTGTCGTCATCCGACCCACCGGGCTTCGATGCTAAGATGCCCCCCAGAATCCGCCAATCCTCCTCCTTTAGCCCCTTTAATCCTACAGTAGGCAACTCTCCCTTCCCAGTTTCAATATATTTCTTTATGGAATCAATGCCTCCATAAGAAAGAGATAAGGTGTTTTGGTCGCTATCAGCGCCAATAACTGACGGCCGAGAGCAAAGGCTCGCAAGTTTTTGGAGAATGTCGCGCGGCGACGAAAGTAAGTCCGGGTTATTCTCCAGCTGAATCATCTCGACTGCGGTTAGAGTGCGAACGTGTATAGCGGGTGCGTCGTCTTTTGTAACCTTGACGAAGAGAATTGATCCGACCTGCATCGCAGTGGACGGAACATGTTCGGTTGCCTTTGACAATTTTTCTACCGCACTTGCCAGCTTTTCATCTGCCTCAGCTTGTGGCAGGGCCAATCCCTTGATTTCCAGAGCACGCTCAACCTTAGCTAGCCTCTCTTTTACGGCATCACTCGTCGCAACGTCTTTCGTCCTTGCGAACCATTTCTGATACCAAGAACCCTTTATGCCGGGGAACTCGTCCGAAACCTCGAAACCGACCGCCTCAACCAGCGAAGACAGCGCAGCGGCTACCTCGGTCACGCTCACATTCTCAGTCTCAGAAAGATAGACCTTGAGCGGTATGAACCTCGTCAGCGGAATGTCGCTTGTATCGAGTCCCATAGATTGAACTGTGAGCCAGGAATGGATCTCGCGGCTGGTTTCTAACTGCTTGTTCTGCAACTCGGTTATGCGATCATCCAATCTTAGCGTTTGCCTCGAAAGAAGAGCATCCTGCACAGAGCGGTACGGAGGCTCTTCGAAGCCAGCCGCGTTATTTGCTGTTCCATCTTCTTCGAAACCATATTCTGAGGGACGTCGTTCGTTCAAAATTGTTCGGGCTAGGGCGTATAGCTCTGGGTCATTGAGAGGATTGGGCCTATCCCAGCGTAAAGCCTTCTTCAGTCTTGCTAGAACGGACCGGTCGGGCTCCAAAGACGGACTCGCGGCCAAAACCGCAGTAATTAATTCAAGACGGCCTAGCCTCTCCTCCAATTCAGATTTATCGTCAGTCACTGCCATGTGCTCGCCCCTTGCTTCGCGAAGTGTCGTGATACCATCTTGAGGTGACAAGAATCCATGAGGAACTTCCTATCCGGCCTTGTGCTGCTATCACTTGTCATCCCCAGCTCTATTGTTTCCGCTTTCGCTGAGACGGTGGACGTGAAGTATCGGGGCCCTGTGGACCTCGCCAAGTTCGAATGCACTGGGGAGTTAGACAGCAGCGTGGTCAAGCGCGTCTGCTACAACGCCGAGCACTCCTATATGCTCATTCGGCTTAAGCAGGTTTGGTATCACTACTGCGAGATCGACCAAGGCACGGTGTCGGCGCTGTTGGCCGTAGAGTCCAAGGGCAGCTTCTACCATTCAAACATCAAGGACTCGGGGACTGGGGGCAAGTTTGGCTGCCGGGACAAGCCGGTGCCAGAGTTCTAGACAGTGGAGGGGGCTTTGAACTGGCTCGCTAGGCACGTTGAAGCCCGTGTGAAATCAATATCGTTTGCGGAGGGAATTACCGCTGCTGTTCTGATCTTTCTCGGCGTAGCTGCTGCGCTCACATTTGGCCCTAGCAACGCAGTAGATCTCAAAGTTCAGCAGTCGATGGCAACGGCGGCTTGGTGGCAGGTGTGGTTGTCGGCGTTCGGTATTTTTGCCTTGATATTTACACTTCGCCTTTCGATCAGTGCTGACAGGACAGCAACGGCAGCGCTCACGCAAAGCGAGGAAACCAGCAGACGCGAGTTAAGAGCCTACCTAAGCATAGCCCCGGGTGGTGTCCTACGCATGAAACGGATTGAGCCGACTGTAATAGGTCATGCATTGGTCGAAAATGTCGGCAACGTCTTTGCCTCGGACGTCAAATTGTCCGTCCATATGGTCGTCTCAAACGATCGGGAACTTGCGGTGTTTCCTATTAACGAAGCAACTGCCGAACGAATTGGTGCGGTCCATCCACGAGCCGTTGTTAAACGAGGCGCAGACTTTGGCACCCCTCCGCCGAAACTGATTAGGGGCACGAAGACCTATATCTACGTCTGGGGTGGCGTCTGGTATACGGACGGTTTCGACACAGCACGTTTCACGACGTTCTGCCACCGATATAACGCAGCTAGTAGGTTGAGGGGCGGAGGCTGGACCATCAATCCAGACACTGCACGGTTCCACAACTACGGACCGAACGAGGCTGATTGAGCCAAACAATGTGTAATCTCTACAACATCACCTCCAGCCAAGACGCCGTCCGCGAGTTGACCCGCGCCATGCGGGACATCAGGGGCAACCTTTTGCGGTCGCTAGAGTCTATCCCAACATGCTGTGCGCTGTGGTCCGAAAGGACAGGGTGAGGTTGCCAAGCTGTTATTGGGCATGCCTACGCCGACAGAGCGGGTGAAGGGCAAGGCGGACTACGGCACCACCAACATCCGCAATCCGCAGTATGGCCATTGCAGCAATACGTTGGCGTGGAGAACCGCTGTGTGGTGCCCGTGACGAGCTTCGCGGAGCCGAGCCCTGGAACTTCTGGTTCGCCCGAGGCGAGGACCGCCCAATGAGACCTGGCTGACAGCACCATGGTCGGAGGCTAAGCGGCTACAGCGTACGGCCCCAGATGATGCCCTGGTGATTGTCGAGAAGCCGGCCACGCAGATCAAGTTTCCGCAGCAGGCTCCGGCCCAGGGGTCGTTCTAGGGAATTGGAAGATCAGGGCCGGAACCCGAATCGCCGCAAGGTGTCATCCGAGCAAGGTTTGACAGGATCAACTGAATCCCCAATGGCGCTGGTTCCTGAAGAGTGCCGAGCGTTCGCGCCATCGCAGACAAACCTTTGCCATCTGGCAGGGCGCAGACGGCATCGCTCTTGCGCACCATAATGAGCCCACCACTTTCCTTGCCGCGCCAGACAAGGCAACCGGGGAACCGGATTGAAAGGTCATGAGGCAATTCAGGTCGAGTCGTTTGCAGGGATTCTGTATCGCAAATCGTCAGCATATCCGCGCCATTTGTAAGTGGCGTAGTCGGATCGTCAAACTTTTTACGGATGTAAATCAGTCTGCCCTGTGAACACTCTTGGACGGCATTGAGATCGAGACTGAGGTCCTGAGGACTCGAGAAAAACCATGCCCATACTAGGGCCAAGACTCATAATTGTGGTGCGAGCGCTGCAGCGCTGTCGTCAGTCTCGGCAACATTGTGCTTGAATTGTTATGAGGCGATCAGGGGGC